>NZ_NFLA01000127.1:0-517 GCF_002160675.1 Erysipelatoclostridium sp. An15 | reverse complement strand
CAATTACATTTTCATATCCTTCATCACGTAATCCTTCAATATATCGCTTTTCAATAATCTGATTACTTGCCTCTTTGCTATCTTTTCTTAGCTCTTTAATACTGTTTGAATGCTTGCATTCGATTACAATTGCTGTATTTAAAATACTATATGGTAATACCGCTAAATCAAATCTCCCTTCTCCGCTTTCTCGATTTGATTTAACCTCATAGCCATCGGCATTTAAAAATCCTACCATAAATCCATGATAAAAACTTTCATAATTATCATAATAACTGATACTTTGTAATAATACATCCTGTAATATACTATTTGCCTTTGTAACATCTTCTTGTATTAAGGCATCGATAAAATTAGAATCACGTTCATTTTGATATTCTCTGAACCATTTTATAAAAATATTTTCATAAATCTTTTTTACTTCTTTATTGGGAATGACCAGTTTATAGGTATCTTCTACTAGTTCATTATTTTCATATACTTTCTCTTTGATTTTTAAATATCCGGTAAACAGCAG
>NZ_NFLA01000126.1:0-551 GCF_002160675.1 Erysipelatoclostridium sp. An15 | reverse complement strand
ATAATTAGCAGCCCATTGCCAGATATGAGTTCCATCACTATCTTGTGGATTATTATTTAATGTATAAATCCATGACCAGTGATTACTATATTCTACTAATGTTTCTACTCCGTCTTGATCATAATCTTCTGCAAACATTAATTTATCATCATCAGTAGTTTCATATAATGATAATTTGTATTTATTATCACTTGTTTCATAAGTTGTGAAATCTGATGCAATACTTTGACTATGATTTGAAGTAACAATATCAGTACGTCCTTCTGTTAGAATACTAAACATTCTCTTAGAACATTCATCTGTTGCTACTGAACTATCTGTTTCCCCTTGTACTAGCCAGATTGCTGTATCTGAATTTTTCAATGATGCTAATTCTTCATCTGTTGGTGTTTGTCCACCACGTTCACTTGCTACATCTAAAGCCGGACAGTTGATCATTGCTGCTTTAAATAAATCTGGATAAGCAATTAACATTCTTGTTGTCATGTATCCACCTGCTGAGCATCCTGATACATATACTTTATCTGGATCTATTCCTTTTGTTTTAATTA
>NZ_NFLA01000125.1:0-563 GCF_002160675.1 Erysipelatoclostridium sp. An15 | reverse complement strand
TTGGCGATTCGTAAACAGCCAGTAAGTATCCCTCTTTCCAATGCATCATTGGTTTTAAGAGCTGATGAAAAGATACTTCTTAAAAAATCAACCATTTCATCATAATAACCATTATTATAGGCACTTTGTAATGGTACATCATATTCATCAATTAATATAATAACTTTTTGTTGATAGTGTTTATATAAACAATGCGATAAAATTTTTAAAGATACCTTTAAATCATCTATATCGGCTTCTGCATTTTGATATATATCTAATAATTTTCTTTCTCTTTGACTAATCGTATCGCTATTTTTGATTTCTGTATATATGTCGATTATATTTGCTATTAAACTAGTAAATATATAAATCTGAGATTGAAAATTATTATTATTCATATCTTTTAAAGTCAAAAAGATAATCGGATACTGGTTTTGATGTTTTAGGATTTCTTTATCTTTCGATATATTCAATCCTTCAAATAAATAACTATTTTCTTTTTCTTTGTTTGAAAAGAAATAATAAAGCATACTTAGATTCAATGTCTTTCCAAATCTTCTCGGTCTGGTATACAGCATTAC
>NZ_NFLA01000124.1:0-574 GCF_002160675.1 Erysipelatoclostridium sp. An15 | reverse complement strand
AATTCTTTTTTTTACTTTTTTCGCTCGGCCCTTCCTTTGAACCTCGCTCCTTCTCTCGAGTGCCCTATTAATCTACCACATCCTCTCTCCTTTGTAAATACCTTTTTTTACTTTTTTTATCCCTTCCCGCTTTTTCTCCCTTTTTATCATCGTTTTTCCCTGTCATTTTTTATCTCTTTGTTTTTTTGATATAAATAATTTATCACAACAAATGCAACATAATATAAAAAAGACTCATAGAAATTACTGTGTTAAAATGTAAGTAACCAAACAAACAATTAATAGGAGGTAATATCTACGAGCTATAAACATCTTACCATAAACGAACGCTGTTGTATCTACCAATTTAAAAATTCTGGTATGACCATAAGAAATATCGCAAAAGCTCTGCATCGTTCACCAAGTACCAGATTTAGAGAAATCAATCGAAATAAAATTGAAACTAATAGTAAAGGATGTTAATAGTAAAATAAAGATAACCAAAAAGGTTGGTATAATAATTACCAGTTTCGGCAATGAAAAACTATCCTAAGGTTATCTTTTTTGATAGAATCTTCTGTATTCAAATACAGGA
>NZ_NFLA01000123.1:0-575 GCF_002160675.1 Erysipelatoclostridium sp. An15 | reverse complement strand
TCAGCCTATTTTGATTATATAAACTGACTATCTTTTGTTTTTTCTAACTATAAAATATTTTCTATTCTTTATATCATCAAAGGAGTTTATTTTATGGCTAGTATTTTTAAAAACGACATCGTTTTAAAGGATTTCTTTAAAAATCCTCGTTATTTCGCTGATTTAGTTAATGTCATTTTGTATAGCGGTCTTCCAGTTATCGATCTTGAATATCTGAATATTTATGACAGTGAAATATCTACCGTAATTAAAAATCATAGTTTCATTAAAGAAATCGAACTTAGAAGAGATATTGTTTTCAAATACACTAATGGTAATGAATCTAAATTAATCGGTATTGAAAACCAGAAACAAAATGACAGATTTATGCTTTTTAGATGTATGTCTTACGATTCAATTCTTTATCAAAGACAGATCAACAATTTATCTAACGATAACGAACTGATGAAAGTTAGCTCTGCAGTTATAAACTGGGGTGAACATCGCTGGCAAAACTATGACAATCTTTATGATTTTTTTAAAGTTCAAGACATAGAAAAAATATCTACCAGTAACTTTTCAATACTGGTGGTAAA
>NZ_NFLA01000122.1:0-575 GCF_002160675.1 Erysipelatoclostridium sp. An15 | reverse complement strand
TTTACCACCAGTATTGAAAAGTTACTGGTAGATATTTTTTCTATGTCTTGAACTTTAAAAAAATCATAAAGATTGTCATAGTTTTGCCAGCGATGTTCACCCCAGTTTATAACTGCAGAACTAACTTTCATCAATTCATTATCATTAGATAAATTGTTGATCTGTCTTTGATAAAGAATTGAATCATAAGACATACATCTAAAAAGCATAAATCTGTCATTTTGCTTCTGGTTTTCAATACCGATTAATTTAGATTCATTACCATTAGTGTATTTGAAAACAATATCTCTTCTAAGTTCGATTTCTTTAATGAAACTGTGATCTTTAATTACGGTAGATATTTCACTGTCATAAATATTCAGATATTCAGGATCGATAACCGGAAGACCGCTATACAAAATGACATTAACTAAATCAGCGAAATAACAAGGATTTTTAAAGAAATCCTTTAAAACAATGTCGTTTTTAAAAATACTAGCCATAAAATAAACTCCTTTGATGATATAAAGAATAGAAAATATTTTATAGTTAGAAAAAACAAAAGATAGTCAGTTTATATAATCAAAATAGGCTGA
>NZ_NFLA01000121.1:0-576 GCF_002160675.1 Erysipelatoclostridium sp. An15 | reverse complement strand
TAGATGTCATGAGATTGAATTCTATGACTTCACCATGAATGGTCGTCATTCTAAGATTTTCTTTCCAGTCTACCTGCAATTGTTGGCCAGGCCTTGTTTCATATCTGACATGAGGCTTGACAGTTTTTTGTGGCTTCATATCACGTTTCCAAGTGTAATATTTAAAATTATTGTAAGTTCCGATATTGTCCTCACCATACCTGTCTAGAAGATACTCATATGCAGCACGTTTATGAACACCAGGCTTCTCAAACAATCTAGTGATTTCATCGCTATATTTATCCAGAATACTTTTTCTAGGTTTACGTTCCACTTTTTTTATTCCTCCTTCACGCCAGTATTTAGCTACTGTATGTCTATCCATATCGTAGATTCTGGCAAGTTCGCTAAAGTTGGGTTTAATATTCATTTGTTTCAAAATTAATAAATCTCCTATAATATTTCTTTCCATAATAATCTCCTGTATTTGAATACAGAAGATTCTATCAAAAAAGATAACCTTAGGATAGTTTTTCATTGCCGAAACTGGTAATTATTATACCAACCTTTTTGGTTATCTTTATTTTACTATTAACA
>NZ_NFLA01000120.1:0-608 GCF_002160675.1 Erysipelatoclostridium sp. An15 | reverse complement strand
AATTTACGACTTGGAGAGAGCCAGAGAAAAGACGGAAGATACGTTTACAAATATACCGATATATACGGGAAACCACAGTTTAAGTATGCTTGGAAACTTGTTCCGACAGACAAGACACCTGCTGGGAAACGTGAAGATTTGTCGTTGAGAGAAAAAGAAAAGCAGATTAAGAAAGACCTTGCCGACGGTCTCAATACCATAGGCGGGAAAATGACAGTCTGCCAGCTCTACGCAAAGAAGAACAGCCAGAGAAAAAATGTGAAACGCAACACAGAAAAAGGTCGCCAGTACCTTATGAAAATTCTGGAAAACGACCCTCTGGGTGCAAGGAGCATTGATACGGTGAAGTTATCGGACGGTAAGGAATGGGCTATGCGAATGTATGAGAATGGCTTTTCCTACAAGACGATTAGCAATTACAAGCGTTCTCTGAAAGCGTCATTCTATATGGCGATTGAGGACGACTGTATCAGAAAAAATCCTTTCAACTTCAAATTGAGTGACGTTCTGGAAGATAATTCAGAGCCTAAAGTCATTCTCACGCCAGAGCAGGAAGAAAAAATGCTTGCCTTTATGGAACAGGACAAGACGTACAGCAAGTATTATGA
>NZ_NFLA01000012.1:0-64182 GCF_002160675.1 Erysipelatoclostridium sp. An15 | reverse complement strand
ATATAATGATATGGTAAAATATTATAATGATAAGTATCAGTGTGATTATAGATTTTTAAAAGTAGTTTCTAGTATAACGACGATTAAAAATATTAATGAAGGAAATATAAGTGTAAATACAAGGAAAGTTAATAAAAAAGGATATATATATCGAGTTTGTTTGGATGAAAAGCTATCGATGAATTTATTAACAATTGGTGTAGGTAAATTTAATTTTGTAGGAGGTGGGAAAATTGCGATTAAACATAAAAATGAAAGCTGATAATTTAGTTCTACCTCTAGCTTATAAATCAATAATTCAAGGTGTAATCTACAACATGATGGATAAACATGATGAAGGAAGTTTTTATCATGATCAGGGTTATAAAAACCAAGAAAAGACTTATAAGATGTTTGTTTTCAGTGATTTATATGGTAAATACAAGGTTGAAAATAAGCAAATAACTTTCTTTGATGATATAAGGTTATATATTAGTGTACTAGATAAAAAGTTATTTAAAATTATTTATAATTTTTTATTAAATAATGAATATTTATTTTTTAATAATCAAAAAGTCAAGTTGATAGGAATTGATATTATGGATTTGCCACATTTTTGTGGTAATCAAACAATAACAATTAAGACTTTATCACCGATTGTAGCATACACAAGTAAAAATAAATATTTTAAATATTATAGTCCAGGAGACGAAAAATATGAACAATTATTAAAGGATAATATTATTCATAAAATGATAGCGTATAATTATCCAGTTAAATCATGTTGTTTTGAAATAAATAAAATAATTTACCAAAAGAAAAGACTAGTTCATTTTAAAAATACGTTTTATGAAGCTTATCAATGCGAATTAGTTATAACTACTAATTATGATACACTAAAAATTATTTATGATACAGGTCTTTCTGCAAAGGGTTCGTGTGGATTCGGAATGATCGATTATAAAGATGAAAAAAGTATTTTATCTCTATAAAAGTGGTGAACTACAAAGAAAAGATTTTTCATTACTACTCCAAGAAAAAAACGGTAATATCGTATATATACCTATAGAACAAATTAACTTAATTGTATGCTTTGGAGATGTAAATTTAAATAAAAGAGTTTTGGGGTTGTTAAATAATTATTCTGTTAGTATATTATTTTTCAATTATTATGGTGATTACATAGGACGTTTTACACCAAAAAAATATAGTGACAGAAAGATAATTATTAATCAAGTTGATTCGTATCGTAATCATAAAAGATTATATATTGCTAAAAAAATGGTATTTACTGAAGTAAAAAATATCTTATCACTATTAAAATATTACAATAAAAAATATCATTTATTACAACAAATAATAATCAATATAGAAAACGAATTAAATAAGTTAGATACTATCGAATCAGTTGAAAAATTGATGTTGTTAGAAGCAATTATAAAAAAACAATACTATTCATCATTTGATTACATTATTAAAAATCCTAATTTCATATTTAAAAACAGATCTTTTTATCCACCGCTAAATGAAGTTAATGCATTGTTAAGTTATGGATATGCCATATTATATGCAAATATATTATCTGATATTGATAAAAGTCCACTATTACCACAAATAAGTTATATACATAGTTTATCAAAACAAAGCGATTCTTTACAATTCGATATAGCTGATATGCTAAAACCAATATTTATTGATCGATTAATTTTAAGAATGATTAATAAAAATCAAATTAAACCGAATCATTTTGAATATAAGGAAAATGGTGCTTGTTATCTAAATAGGGATGGAATAAAAGTATTTTTATGTGAATATGAAAAACTAATGCAAAAATCAATTAGAATAGGTGGCAGGTATTATTCATATCGAAATATAATTACAAGAGAAGTATATAAATTGTCTAATTATATTGAGGATAAAACAGATGAATATAAACCATATGTAATGGAGTGGTAAAATGTATATTATTTGTACATATGATATAAAAGAAAAAAGATGTCCTAAAGTAATGAAGGTATTAAGAAGGTATATGTTTCATGTTCAAAAATCTGTTTTTGAAGGTGAACTAACTCCAGCAAAATTTAATGAACTTAAAGATAAATTAAATAAAATAATTGAAGCAGATGATAGCATTTTGTTCTATTTTGTTTATGAAAACAAAAAAATAAAAAAAGATTATCTTGGAAAAGAACCAAAGCCAACGAATATTATTATATAATTTATCGACTATCTACATCTTATTAATAAAAAATGGGTTAGTATATTAATAATTTTTATTAGATAGTCGATAAAATTATTAATTTTAATACTTGAATTTATTATAAATACAAAGTATTATGATAATTGATTTAGAATTATTCTAAATTAATACTATTAGTTATTGTTCTTATAAAGGATTAACGCCTAGCATATATTCACTTGATATAATCGTTGTTAAATATTAGTTATTGTTCTTATAAAGGATTAACGCTTTATAAGGGTTTTCGGATAAATACCAATGATTAGTATTAGTTATTGTTCTTATAAAGGATTAACGCTACCCTAATTACTTTTAATTGACCTTTCTTTTCCATTAGTTATTGTTCTTATAAAGGATTAACGCCTTAAATAAGCCTTTAAGAATTTACCAAATTTTTCTATTAGTTATTGTTCTTATAAAGGATTAACGCAATTATTTCTTTTGCTATTCCAATATTTGCTCATTCATTAGTTATTGTTCTTATAAAGGATTAACGCGATATATTACTTCTTTACCTTGATTTAATAACTCATTGCATATTAGTTATTGTTCTTATAAAGGATTAACGCACGTAGATATTCGATTACTTTTTCCGCTTCATTTTCATTAGTTATTGTTCTTATAAAGGATTAACGCTATAAATATAAATTATTAGATATAAAATTATAATAATATTAGTTATTGTTCTTATAAAGGATTAACGCATGTTTGGTTGTAAGTTGAGTTTGGCGGCTGCTTACAAATTAGTTATTGTTCTTATAAAGGATTAACGCTTACTTTTTTCTTTTCTCCCGTTTCAGGATCTTCAATTTCATTAGTTATTGTTCTTATAAAGGATTAACGCGCTTTTGTTTTTCTAATAACATAAAGACCTGTACCTGCATTAGTTATTGTTCTTATAAAGGATTAACGCTTAGCCCCTGCTTAATACTTTTAATCTGTACGTCAGTATTAGTTATTGTTCTTATAAAGGATTAACGCGATGATGATGTAACAGATAAATCAGTATCCATATATTAGTTATTGTTCTTATAAAGGATTAACGCTTAAAAAGTCTTCAAATTTATACATACCTTAACCTATTAGTTATTGTTCTTATAAAGGATTAACGCTAGCTTATCTTCATCAATCTCATACTCTGCGTATTTTTCATTAGTTATTGTTCTTATAAAGGATTAACGCAATGTATATGTTGTTGTCTTTTTCTATTCTTAATTTAACATTAGTTATTATTCTTATAAAGGATTAACGCGGTCATGCGCCTAGGTTTTACCCCACCCCAGCGACTTATATTAGTTATTGTTCTTATAAAGGATTAACGCCTGCGGTGATGGCTGCAGGGATGGTACCGCCATTAGTATTAGTTATTGTTCTTATAAAGGATTAACGCCTATTTGTCTTGTGTAATAATCATTTTGCAAGAATATAAATTAGTTATTGTTCTTATAAAGGATTAACGCCAATTATGTATTCATCTGCGAATATCTTCTGTTTATTAGTTATTGTTCTTATAAAGGATTAACGCAGATAATCTTCTAAAAGTTTTAAACTATTGCTTTTAATTAGTTATTGTTCTTATAAAGGATTAACGCCCGACATCATTTGTCTAACCTGCCGTCCTACCAAAATATTAGTTATTGTTCTTATAAAGGATTAACGCCAAAACCAAATTCATCATCTAGTGCAGCATCAATACATTAGTTATTGTTCTTATAAAGGATTAACGCCCTAAATATACGGCTTCTCTATCATTTTCAGCATCTTATTAGTTATTGTTCTTATAAAGGATTTAAGATTAATTACAATAAAATTTATAAGTTACTATATTTATGAAAATAAATGTAATAAAAAACAGATCATATTTGTAATCTGTTAATATTTAGTATGTTTCGTTGTGTTTTAATAATGATATAATTACATTGTTTTTGGAGGAATTATGAATAATACAATTAAGGAATTATTTGAACGAAAATCAGTGCGTGCTTTTGAAAATAAACCAGTTGAAAATGATAAAAAACAGTTGATTATTGATGCTGCAATTCAAGCACCAACAGCTGGTAATATGACATTATATTCAATTATCGATGTTAGAGATCAGGAAATTAAAGATAAGCTGGCTCAAAGCTGTGATAATCAGCCTTTTATTGCTAAAGCGCCAATAGTATTAATTTTTGTTGCGGATTATCAAAAATGGTATGATGCCTTTAAATATTACCAAAAAGATAATGAAGTTCGTAAGCCTGATACTGGTGATTTTTTACTAGCATATAGTGATGCTTTGATTGCTGCACAAAATGCTGTTGTTGCTGGTGAAAGTATGGGAATTGGCAGCTGTTTTATTGGCGATATTATTGAACAGTATGAATTCCATCGTGATTTGTTTAATTTGCCACGTTATACAGTACCGGTAGCAATGTTAGTTATGGGTTATCCCGCTAAAGGTCAGTTAAAACGGAAAAAGCCGGTTCGTTTTGATTCAAAATATGTAGTAAGTGTTGATCAATATGAACATTTTAATGATGAAAAAATTGCAGCAATGTTTGATGAAAAAGCTAAAAATAGTAATCGTCAAGGTGGCGGACAAGCTATTGTAGATGATATTTATAATCGTAAGTGGACTGATCCATTTATCGAAGAAATGAGCCGCTCGGCTAAATTGTGGATTGAAAGATGGCAGGATAATAAAAAAGAATAGCAGCAATGCTATTCTTTATGCATGTTTAACTCGATCACGTTCTTCAGCGGCTTTAGCGTCATTAAAGCGATCAAGAGTACCAACTAAATAACCAGTAATTCGTCTAATTCGTTCAAAGTTTTGAGGATAGAAAACATAGTCTAAATCAACTTCATCACCATCAATTTTAATCGTTAAAGATTTTAAAGTTTCATCAGGAAATTTGTTTTCTAAATAACTGATATATGCTTTAATTTCTTCTTCGTCCATTGCCCCATTTTTTACAGTAACAGCAACATTATTAATTTCTTCCATTTCCTTTACCCAATATATCCTTTGATATATTTTTCCTTTCACTAGATTTTAATTACCATTAAATCATTTCCATATTTTTACCTTAATAATATTATAATTATTTGTAAAAAAATTACATCTGATATGCACCATTAGCACCAATAATAAATAATCATTAAAACAAGTGTAAACAAAAGAATTAATAAAACTCGATTTACTCGTTTAAACATATATTTCATTAAAACCACCACATAATATTATATGAATTAAACTGGTTCATATTTTATAAATTGAAAATATTTGAAGTTGTTGATATATAAGGCTCTTTTTATTGCAAAACATTAATCAATTTGATAAAATCTTGTAAATACATGAAAAGGAGGGGAATTATGCAGTTACATTTCACTAAAATGGAAGGTATTGGTAATGACTATATATATTTTGATGGAATCAGTCAGGAAATTCCCATGGATAAAGAATTTATTACAAAAATAAGTGATCGCCATTTTGGAATTGGCAGTGATGGGATGATTGTTGTTTTACCATCTGATAAATATGATTTTAAAATGCGAATGTTTAATCGTGATGGCAGTGAAGCAATGATGTGTGGTAATGGAATTCGTTGTTTCGCAAAATTTATATATGATCATCAATTAAGTAATAAACATGTATTAAATATCGAAACCAAAGCTGGACTTAGAGTTGTTGAGTTGCTATTTGATGGTAAAGAATGTATTGGTGCCAAAGTAGATATGGGAAAACCGATAATTAATTGTAAAGATATTCCATGTACTTACCCAAAAGAGCAAATGATCAATGAACCTGTTGAAATAGGTAATCGTGAGTATCATTTAACAAGTATTTCAATGGGTAATCCACATACTGTTACTTTTGTTGATGATTTAGATTCATTAGATTTAAATAAAATCGGACCGGAATTTGAACATCATCAATTATTTCCAGAATCAGTTAATACTGAATTTGTCAAAGTAGTTAATGATAAATATGTTAAAATGCGAGTTTGGGAACGTGGCTCTGGAGAAACAATGGCTTGTGGTACCGGTGCTTGTGCAGTAATGTATGCTTGTTATTTAAATAAGTATACTGGTAAAAAAGTTACTGTTGAATTATTGGGTGGATGTTTGGAAATTGAGTACAATGGTGATACAATTATCATGTCCGGTCCAGCGACTAATGTTTTTACTGGGACAATTGAAATTTAAATGAAGGAGTAAAGAAAAAATGTTAAATAGTGCAGAAGAAATTATTAAATATATTGGTGATGCTAAAAAGCAAACACCTGTGAAAGTTTATTTAAATGGTAAAGATTTACCAGCTACAACTGAATTTAAAATTTTTGGAACACCAGAAAGCAGAGTTTGCATTGGTGATTTAGATGCAATTAAAAAATATATTGAGGAAAATAAAGCTAATATTACTGATTCTTATTTAGAACAAGATCGTCGTAATAGTGCTATTCCTTTATTAGATATGACTAATATTAATGCCCGAATTGAACCAGGATGTTTCATTCGTGAACATGTAACTATTGGTGACAATGCCGTAATTATGATGGGTGCAGTTATTAATATCGGAGCTAAAATTGGTGAAGGAACAATGATTGATATGGGTGCTGTTTTAGGTGGTCGTGTTGAAGTTGGAAAACGCTGCCACGTTGGTGCTGGAACAGTTTTAGCCGGTGTTATTGAACCACCTAGTGCTACACCAGTTATTTTAGAAGATGATGTTTTAATTGGGGCTAATGCTGTTGTTTTAGAAGGAGTTCGTATTGGTAAAGGTGCTGTTGTTGGTGCCGGATCAATTGTTACTGAAGATGTTCCAGCTGGAGCAGTAGTTGTTGGTAATCCAGCTCGAATTGTTAAAGAACAAAAAGATGAAAAAACAGAAAGCAAAACTCAATTAATGGATGATTTAAGAAAAATTTAGGTGATAACAGTGGATCTTTTAAAACAGATTACTAAATGGCGCCGTGATTTACATCAAATTCCTGAATTAGGTTTAGAGGAATTTAAGACGTCACAATATGTAAAAAAAGAATTAGAAAAAATGGGTTACCAGCCAATTTCAGTGTTAGAAACAGGAATTCTAGTTTATCTTGATTGCCATCAAGATAAAACAATTGCTTTTCGTAGCGATATGGATGCTTTAAAAATTACAGAACAGACTAATTGTGAGTTTGCATCTAAGCATCAAGGATATATGCATGCTTGTGGTCATGATGGTCATATGGCAGCATTATTAGGGTTTGCTAAAAAATTATCGCAAGTACCGGCTGATTTTGCTTATAATATCTTATTGATTTTTCAACCAGCAGAAGAAGCACCAGGTGGGGCTAATTTAATCTGCCAGGCTGGAATATTGAAACAGTATAATGTCAAAGCTATCTTTGGTTTACACTTAATGCCAACTATTGAAGCTGGTAAAATTGCTTGTCGTCCTGGTCCTTTAATGGCTCAAAACGGTGAGCTTGATGTAACCGTTACTGGAAAAAGCGCTCATGCTGGATTATATCACTTAGGTGTTGATTCGATTTTGATTGCTAGTCAATTAATTTGTCAGTATCAAAATATTTTAACCCGAGTAATAGCTCCAGTTGAAAGCTGTGTTATTAATATCGGTGAAATAAAGGGTGGTACTGTTAGAAATATTGTTGCTGATCAAACGGTATTTAAAGGTACAGTTAGAACATATAGTGAAACAGTCTTTAAAAAAATTACAGATACAATGCAGGCAATCAACCATGGGATGGAAGAAGCTTATGGCTGCAAAATTGATTTTAGTTGTCCGCCAATGTATCCACCAGTTCTAAATGATTATGATTTATATGCTCAGTTTGTTAAATTGACTGGTGATAATTATGAAGAGTTAAAAGAACCATTAATGTTAGCTGAAGATTTTGCTTTTTATCAACGGGAGATACCAGGTATATTTTTCTATGTTGGAACTAAAACAGAACGCTATAATAGTGGTTTGCATACAGAAACTTTTAATTTTGATGAAGAAGTTCTTTTACAGGCAGTTGAGTTATATTATCAAATTGCCTGCAAGATAAAATTGGGGGAATAAAAATGAATTATTATGATAGAGCAAATAATGCTTTTATGAATGCTTATGGTCGTTATGATGTTACTTTCGATCATGGTCAAGGGGTATATTTATATGACACTAATGGAAAAGAATATTTAGATTTTTATTCTGGAATTGGTGTTAATTCATTAGGACATAATCATCCTGTCTATTGTGAAGCTTTAACAAAACAAGTACATCGTTTAATGCATATTTCTAATTATTTTAATAGTGTTGAAACAATTGAAGCTGCTGAAGCTGTTGTTAAAGCAACAAAATTAAATCAGGTATTCTTTACAAATAGTGGGACTGAAGCAACTGAAGGAGCTTTAAAATTAGCGAGAAAGTATTACTATGAAAAACATGGTAAAGCGGATAGTGAAATTATTAGTTTAAAACATTCATTCCATGGTCGTTCTACTGGTTCAGTAACATTAACAGGTAATCCAAATTATCAAACTGCATTTGGACCATTGATTGCTGGGGTTAAATATGGTGAAATTAATGATTTAGAATCAGTAAAAAAATTAATTACGCCAAGAACTGCTGCTATCATTGTTGAACCGGTTCAAGGTGAAGGTGGTGTTTATGTTTGTACTAAAGAATTCTTAACTGGAATCAGAGAATTATGTGATGAACATGACATTGTTATGATCTTAGATGAAGTTCAATGTGGTATGGGTAGAACGGGAACGATCATGACTTATTTCCAATATGATTTATTACCAGATATTGTTTGTTTAGCTAAAGGAATTGGAGCAGGTTTTCCAATGGGAGCTTTTGTAGCTAACAAAAAAGTTGGTTCTGCAATGAAACCAGGTGATCATGGTTCTACATATGGTGGTAATCCAATGGCTGGACAAGCATGTCGTACTGTTTTTAAAATTATTGAAGAAGAAAAACTATTAGATCATGTTCAAGAAATTAGTAAATATCTACATGAACAATTAGACAAATTAGTTGCTAAGTATGATTTTATTAAAGAAAAACGTGGTTTAGGTTTAATGATCGGTTTAGAATTTGATCATCCAGTAAAACCTTATATTCAAAAAATGCTTGATAAAGGGTTGATCATGGTTACTGCAGGAACTAATGTAATTAGAATGCTGCCACCATTTATTATCAATAAAGATGATGTTGATAAAATGATCAATATTTTAACTGAAACAATTGATGAAATTAACGCTTAATGGGCATCCTGAAAAGGATGCTTTTTTGTTTGTTCAATACTTTAAAAGATATATAAAAAAAATGAATATTGATGCCTTTAGTTATAAAGTGGTTATTTTTAATTGATTTAATGGGCATAATAAAAAAAACGCCCAGGCAATTAAATTATCCACTTTATTTTTTATTATATAATTAATTATAACTGGAGGGAACATCATGGTTAGTAAGGATATTTTGCAGGTGAAAACTTTGGGAAAATTATCAATTACTGATGGACGTGTGGCTTTTCCACAAGAAAAAAGACGGAGCATTCAGGTGGAACTGTTAATCATTTACCTGATATTAAACCGTAATTATACAATAAATAATCAGCAGTTAATTGATTTTTTATGGCCTGAGGGTAATTCTGATAAACCGGAGGGGGCTTTACGAAACCTGGTCTATCGAGCTAGAAAAGAATTTAAAAAACTGTTTAATGGTATGGATGTAATTAAATCTAAGGGACATAGCTATTTTTGGAATCAAGATGTTTGTTGTATCGTAGATTATGAAGATGTTATCTTAATTTCTAATCAGATTATTAAAGAGAGTGATGTGTTTCATAAATATAATTTATGCATAGAGATGCTTAATCGTTATCAAGGAGAATTTTTACCAGATTTTAATTATAATGACTGGATCATTCAAAGTAATAATTCATTAGAAAGAAATTGTTTAGAAAGTTTGTTAGCGACTTTAAAGCAGCTGACAGAAAATAATATCTACGAAGAAATAATCAGGATTTGTGATCATCCTAATTGTCAAAAAATAATGGATACAAGAATATACGAATATAAGTTATATGCTTATTACAAAACTAAAAAGATTGATCAGGCAATTCAGTTTTATCGACAAACCGTTGACTATTACTATAGTAAGTTTGGTGTTGAAGTATCTACTAAATTTAAAGAAATATATAAGATGATCATTGATTCATCTTCAGTTTCTCAAGTAAATGTCGATCAGCTAGAAAAAACTTTAGTTGTTGATAATAGTAGTGAACAAACATTTTATTGCGATTTTGATATTTTTAAAAATATTTATCAAATAAATGTTCGTTTTGCAAGAAGAACAATGAAAGCTAGAGTACTAGCGTTGTTAACGATTGTTGATCAAAGTAATAGCTTAAGTGAAAAAGAATTAATTCAAGAAGCTGATATTTTAAAAAAAGTAATTGCCAATAATTTACGTAAAAATGATGTCTTTTCTAAATTTAATATGACCCAATATTCGCTTATTTTAGCAGTTCCTAATGTTGAAGGAGCCCAGGTGGCAATTGATCGAATTATTAATCGCTTTAATGAAAAGAAAAAACATCATGAGATTTTTTTAAATTGTGAATTGAAAAAAATAAGGTAGGGAGGAGTTTATGATGGATAAATTTAAAAGATTGTTTAATAAAGCTAAATGGCTAAAAAAAGCCGGCATTTTAACTTTAGTATTGACAATGCTACTTACATTGTTCAACAATGGTGTCTTAATTAAAGCAGATGATAATGTAAATGCCAATATTAATTTTACATCACAGATTGTTGAACAAATAAATGGTTCCTATGTTTCAATCAGTGATGTTCAATCTGGAAAATCATTTTTTTTAGCGATTGGTTATACAATTTCAGCTAGTGGAGAAACTTCAAGATACACTAATTGTACGTTATCGATAACGTTACCATCCTATGTATCTTTTAGTGGTCAAACAAGCGATATTCAAGGAACTGCTTTTGATGAAATAAATTATAATATTAATTTTGAAGGAACGCCTTATGAAGAGCGAACCTTAACGATTACAGCTGATGAACTAGTTCCTGGACAGACTGGAACATTATATCTGCAAATGAGTTTTGATAATTTAAAAACTCCTGATGGTAGTGTAGCTAATTTCACCGGAATGACATTAACAGGTTCAGTTGTAGCTGGCGATTCTAGTCCTAATTTTAATGAAATATTAGTACCTGAAGCAACAGTTATCGCTACTGCTAGTCAGGATTGGACTGTAAGTAAAGATGTCGCTAAACAAAACAATAATGATTATTCGATTGAAACAATCAATGGTAAAAAATACTATAGTGTTGATTATCGGATAACTGCAGCACCAGGAAAGAATATTAGCGATATTGGTAATAATTATGGCCGTTTAAATTGTACTTTCGTCGATGAACAAGGAAATAAAGCTGACGGTTTTATGCTGGTAGATACACTACCAGTGGCTCCAGTAGCTAATGGGGGAGCTTATAATATTGAAGTATATGCCGGTACAACAAAATCATCTGAAAATATGCTTCAAGAAGGTGAAGATTATGAATTAGTATTAAATGGTGATGGTTCTGTTAAAGCCATTAGGATCAAATATGTAAGTACGTATAGTGATATTAAAAATGACTATACAACTGCTTATGTCCCTGATGATGCTCATGTTTTAACAACTTATACAATTAATGCTAATTATGATTATAATGCTTATCGAGTATTACCAGTTGACGAAGATAAAATACCTTATCTATTGGATAATAAAGCAGAAATTAAATATTTGCCAGTAGGTGAAAGTACTTATAAAACAACTAATGATAATGCTTCAGTTAATGTTGGCTGGATTGATGAAAATGCCCCAGTTACAAATTTAACGATTACTAAGTATTTGACAGTTAAAGGTGGTACTAGTCTTGGTTTAGATGAAAAATTTGTTTTTGACCAGGATAAACAGGATCTATATTATCGTTATAGTGATTCTAAAATTGAATTTGGTTTATATAGCGATCAAGAATGTACTATTCCGGCTGTTGATTTTAATGGAAATACTGTTGGTAATAGTGTTGCTTTAAATAAAGATGGTCAGGTTATTTTTGAAAATATGACCGAAGGAATTTATTATTTAAAAGAAACTACTGGTGATTTACCAATTACTAGTAAAGAAGTATCTAAAATAGAAATAAAAAATGAAAATAATCAGGCTGTTGTTTATTTTGAAGGTGAAAAAGTAAATGATGGTAAAATTGAAGTCAATAATGAAAATAGTGATAACGGCTATGGTTATGTAGCTTTCAATAAAGTTGGAACAAGTGCTACAAGTAGTACTTCAGGACCATTAGAAGGGGTAAAATTTAAATTAACTAATAAAAATGATACAAATAAAGTTTATGAAACTTATTCTAATGAAGATGGGTTAGTATTATTTGAAGGAATTCCAGCTGGTGAATATTTAGTAGAAGAAGATTTTACAAGTGGTGAATATGATCAGCCAGCAACAATAAAGTGGGATGTTAGTGTTAAAGCAAATCAGGTTAATTATCCTGATGGTATGACTAGAGATGATCAAGGAATGCCATATGTTGTAAATAGTTCTTCTAAAGGAAAGTTAATTATTTACAAAGTTGATCAAAATGATAATTCTAAAAAATTATCAGGTGCTATCTTTAATGTTTATGGACCATTTGCAAGTGAAAAAGAAGCTAATGAAGCCATAAGTAATAATAGTCTAGGTCAAAGTTTTTCATTAGAGGGTAATAGTGAATCTAATGCTTTAGAAAAAGGTTATTATGTTTATAAAGAAGTCAGTGCTCCTGAAGGTTATAAACTAGATAATAATTTTTATACAGTTCAAGTTAAAACCCAGACTTTGAATAAAGTAACAATGGAAAATGAACAATTAGGAAAACTAAGACTTCTAAAAAAAGGTGCACTAGTAAATGAAAACGTAAATCTAGAAATTAATTTAGCTGGGGCAAAATTTCATATTTATACTAATAAAAATACAAGTGATGATTCTCTTGTAAAAGATGAAAATGGCAATCCAGTTGTTATTGAATCAATCGAAACAATTAATAGTGAATACAATTCAAATGAAATCAGTTTACCAGCTGGAACATATTATTTAAAAGAATTTGCGGTTCCTGATGGTTATCAATTAAAACAAGAAGTGACTGAAGTTGAAGTATTAGCTGGTAAAACAACAACTCAAAAAATTATCAATCAAACTGATCGGTTTGGATATTTACAAGTACAAAAAGTAGATTCTAAAACTAATCAGCCTATTAGTGGGGTTTCTTTTGATTTATACAATAGTAATAATGAATTAATTGAAACAATTACAACTAATGCTTTAGGTGTTGGTCAAAGTAGTTTTCTAGTAGCAGGAAGCTATTATTTAGTTGAAAAAGATGGTTCAAGTTTAAAAGATTATGTCGTTAAAACTGAACACATTGATTTTACTTTACAAAATAATCAGGTAACTGATCTCATAGTTGCTAATGATCACTATGTTAATTATCAATTACAAAAAGTTTCATCATTAAATGAACAAACAAAATTAAATGGGGCTATATTTACTTTATATGATAGTGATGGAACAACAGTCTTGAAAGAAAATATTACTAGTGATGAAAATGGATATATCACGTTTGTACAATTACAACCAGGTAAAACATATTATTATCAAGAAACTAAAGCACCTGATGGTTATACTTTAAATAGTGAAAAAGTTAAATTTGTTGCACCTGATGTTAATCGAACTGATGATAATTATAGTTTTGATGGTGGTAAGATAACGAATGTCCCTCAAGGACAATTTACAATTACTAAAACACAATTTGAACTTGATAGTTCTTCACCGACACCGGCAAGTAGAAATTTTGCATATTTTCCAGTTTTAACTACTGATGTTGAAGCAGATAGTAACGTAGCAAAAGCAAATGGGACTTATAATACATTAACAACTAATGAAACAACTGGAATGGCTACTTCAAAAAAACTTGATGCTGGAAAATACTGGGTAGTAGAATTAGATATCGGTTTACAGTGGGAAGTTGAAGGTGGTAATAATAAACAAATCACCGTTGAAGCTGGTAGACTTGCAACAAGTGTTGGAAATAATACTAATATTGATTTTGTCAATAAATTAACTATGGGTAAAGTGGCCATTAAGAAAGTAAGCTCTATCGATAAAAATATAGCTGTTAAAGCAACATTTAATGTGTATAAAAAAGTATTAGATAATAATCATGATTATCAAAATGATCAAGTTATTACAACTCTTACATCAAGTAGTGATGGTAAAGAAGTAGTAAGTGAATATTTACAACCAGGAGATTATGTATTAGTCGAAACTAGCGTAACTGGTGATTATGTTTTAGATAGTACTTATCATGACTTTACAATTACAGCTGGTAAAACTAATCGCGATTTTGTAAATGATCCACTAACCAATGTTCCTCAAAGTACTATTGGTATTAAAAAGATTGCAACATGGAAAGACAGTGCTAATGGTGATATTATTGAACCGTTAGCTGGAATTAAGTTTAATATTTATAAAGCAATTGAAGTAAATAAAGACTTTGAAGGAGCCATAAAACAAGGTGATAAATATTATTATAAAGATGGTTTACCAGTTACAAGTATCGTTAGTGGTGAAGATGTTGTTTATTCTTCTAAATTAGAGCCGGGTTATTACTATGTTGAAGAAGAATTAACGGACTCACAAAAACAGGATTATCAAACAGATGTACCACAGGTTGTCCATTTACAAGCTGGTAAAACTGAAAAATTGACATTTAATAATACACCATTAAAAGGTAAGATCAAAGTTACTAAAGTTAGTAATGTTGATAATAAAACTAGATTAAATGGGGCAGATTTTGACATCTATTATGTTGTTGATGAAGGTACGCCAGGAGCAACTTTAGTAAAAGCATTTGATGGCAAAGATTATCGGGACTGTTATGTAGTTGATAGTGGTTTATCTTCAAACATTGTTTCTGGAAGTGCTATTGTTTATGATGAAAAAGGTAATGGCAGTCAAGAAGAAGGAATTGGTTTTTCACAATTTATTGAAGATGGAAAAGAAGTTGTCCTACAAGAAATAAAAGCACCACAATACTATGGCATGGTTCATGAATGGTATTATGTTGGAAAAATTGAAAAACAAAAAATTAGTGATATTACAATTACTAATTATCCATTAACATATCCTGTAGGGGATAAATATGATGGTGCTGATAAACGAATTGATGGGGCAGTAATTGGATTATTTAGCAGCAATAAAGGCGCAGTTAAATTTAACCAATTATCTACTGATGACCAGAATCAAGTCATTAATGATAAAAATGAGTGGACCAAATATGATTTATTACAAACAGCTATAAGTACTAAAGAAAGAGGTTTCCAATTTATCGATATTGATGCCACTCAAACATATTATGTCTTAGAGTTAAAAGCACCGGAAAACTATAATCGTGATGATACTATTTATAAAGCAACAGTTGAATTAAGTGGGGATGCTTATATTTTAAAAGATGAAAATGGTCAAAAATTAAGTATTCGTAATTATCATTTTCAACAAATCTGGGTCAAAAAAGTATTAGACTTTGCAGGTGAAAAAACAAATTTAGATGGTATTAACTTTAATGTTTATCCCGCAAATATAGTTGATAAAGATACCGATGGAGCAATAGAAGTTTATGATAAAACTGATGATGTCTATAGATATGTAACATTAGGTAATAAAGTAGATACTTATACAACTGGAACTATCTCTCAAGGTAAAGATAACGGTACTTTTATTACAACAACTTTACCAGCAGGATTATATGTTATTGAAGAAGTTACTGATGATTTACCAGAGGGAATTACTGCTCCAAAAGTTATTAGATATGCTGTTCATTTAGAGACAGATAAAAATAATAAGGATTTATATAGTGATAATGTTAATTCTACAAATAACATTGTTAATACGACTACTTATGGAAAATTAGCTTTAAATAAAGTAGCTAGTGATAATAGTAATGATTACATTAAAGCGACATTTAATATTTACCAAAAAGATCAGGATAATGATTATAGCGATAATCAGGTAGTTACAACCATTACAACAACAGGAACTAAAGATCCAATCTTATCAGATTTTTTAAAACCTGGTGATTATGTTTTAGTAGAAACAAGTGTTGAAGATGGTTATGTATTAAATAGTGAACCAATTGAATTTAAAATTGATTCTAATAAAGTAACTGGATTAATTAAAAGTTATGATAGCATTGACGATGCTAAAAAAGATCCGTTAATTGTTAAAAATGTTCCTAAAGGAAATATTAATGGATTAGTTAAAAAAGGAACTTATTTAAAAGATGGTCAAAAGGTTGTTGAAACTTTAAAAGATGTTAATTTTGAAGTATATCATTATCAAATTGAAAACGGAACTTTAAAATTAGATAATCCAATAGCTACAGCTAAATCTAATAGTAATGGTGAATTAGTCTTTTATCAAAATGGTACTAATGTTTCTAATAAAAAATGGTTAGAAGCTGGAACTTATGTATTGAAAGAGACAACTGTTGGTTTAGATAATGAAAATAATGGTTTTGTATCTAATAGTTATTTAGGTAAGTTTGAAATTGAAGCTGGTAAAACAACTAATGATGTTATTGAAATTGATCAAAATGGAAAGGAAACTGGTAGTAAAACAGCAATAATTTCTAATGATTCAGTTTATGGTCAAATTTTAATTACTAAAGTGGATCATTATGTTCGAGATCAAAAATTAGCTGGTGTTTCTTTTGATGTTTTTGATAGCAGTGGTAAAAAAGTAGATACGATAACTACTAATAAAGATGGTAATGCTTTAACAAAACTATTACCAGAAGGAAAGTACACAGTTAAAGAAGTAAATAGTCTTTATGGATATTTTATAAATGATACTGAATATATTTATGAAGTTAAAGGCTTAAAGGTTACATCAAAGGATAGTAATGGCAGTGAAGTTATTACCAATACTATGGCTCAAAGTATTCAAGTAGATAAAGTTGATAGTGTTACTGGTAAGAAAATTACTAATTTAAATGGGGCTGTCTTTAGTCTTTGGGATAGTGTGGTCAATGGTAATAAATTAGCACAAATAACTTGTGATAGTAATAGTCAGGAAATTATTTTTACTGGATTGTTACCAAATACTAAATATTATCTTCAAGAAGATAATGCTCCTGATGGTTATATTGTTACTAATAGTAACAGAATTGAAATAACGACAACTAATAATGGTGAAAAAGGTAATCCAGTTAAAGTGGTTTATGAATTAGAAAATGAGCCATTAGGAAGTTTAAAAATTGAAAAAGTATCAAAATGGACGATTTATGATAGTAATAATACTCAAAATTATCCATTAGCTAATGCAGAGTTTACATTGTATCAAGATGTAAATAATGATAGTGCAATTGATGGTAATGATATTTTAATTGGTGTAAAAACTAGTGATGAAAAAGGAATAGTAACATTTGAAGGATTAAAAGCTGGTAAGTATTTGTTCTATGAAAGCAAGGTACCAGATGATTTTAAAGGTGATAGTAAAGTCTATGAAGTTACTATTGAAAAAGGAAAAGAAAATAGTGTTTATACTGGTAAACAGGCAATTGTAAATACTGCTAATAAAGGAAGATTTAGTTTTACTAAGACTGCTCCTGATAAAACTCCACTTGTAGGGGCAACCTTCCAATTACAAAAAGAAGAAAATGGTTCTTATAATAATTATTTACCAGAATTTACAGTAACTAATGTAAATGGTGAATTTTTATCAGATATATTAGATCCTGGTAATTATCGATTGGTAGAAACTAAAGCACCACAGAACTTTGAAATAATGACACCTATTGATTTTGTAATTGAAGCTGGCGAAGTTACATTTGTAACTAGTGCAGGTAAAGATAGTGTTGTAAATCAGGCTTTGGGAACAATTAGTGTTACAAAATATGATGATCATAGTTTATATATTGGTGATGAAAATGCTGTTTTAGCTGGAGTCGAATTTGGTTTATACAGTGTAGATGGTAAGTTGATTGCAAGCAAATTAACAGATAGCAATGGAAAAATTACTTGGCAGGATGTAGCTGCTGGTGATTATTATGTTCAGGAAATAACACCTTTACCTGGTTATAAGCTTGATACAACTAAATATAATGTAACTGTTAAAGCTAACCAAAGTGAAGTTATTGATTATTTAGTAGAAGGTACTGATGGTAAAAAAGGAACTATTATTAATACTTCAACAATGGGAAGATTAGTCATTAAAAAAGTTGATGATGATACTAATAAAGGTCTTGAAGGGGCTGTATTTAAGATTAGTAAAGTTAATGATGGTACTTTTGTGCCAATTGAATTAACTACTAATAAACAAGGTATAGCTGTAAGTGACTTATTACCAGCTAGTAAAGATGGTAGTGAGTATTTGATTACTGAAATTAAAGCTCCTGATGGTTACAGTCTTGATGAAAAATATCATCAAATTGAAAAGACTGTTAAAGTATATCCAATTCAAGATGAAGAATTAATCAATTCTAAAGATAATACAGAAAATATTAATCTGGTAACTTTTAAAAATTATGCTAAGACAAATATTATGGATATTAATCCTAAAATTGAAAAATACATCATTGATAATCAACAATTAATAAGTGATAAAAGTGTAGATACCCCTTTACTAGATAGCAGTGATCAAGAAAGCTTTGCGATAAGAAATTTTGCTCAAGGTGAAAATGATGTACCTGTTTCAACGGTTGAAGTTGAAGATAGTAAGATGTCTTTATATTATGTTGATGAAAATAATGATTATGTGGTAACCAATCCTAATGATCCTTATACGATTGATTCAGTGACGATTTATCATGCAAACGATAAGGATGAAAATAATATTAAAGCTCAAGTTTATTATATGATGGCTGATTCATCAAAGTGGCAAACTAATGATAGTTTAATTGTTAATGTTCCAGGAAAAGATCAAAGTATTAAAATACCATTGGATAATGTAAAAGCTACTAAAGTTAAAGTGGTATATTTTGTTGAAAATGGTTTGATTAGTGAAGGATTTACTAGTGATGGTATTGATCTAGATGTTACTATTAATAAACGTCAATCTGATGCAACCGCTAATGAAATTCGTCGCGTTTCAAATCAGGCAAAAGTTATCTATAACTATACTTATAAAGACGAAAGTGGTATCAGTCAAAATGGTATCGTTGAAAAAGCTAGTGATTTAGTTAATGTTTATTATCCGTTAAATGAAACTGGTTTACCACAAGTTTCTTTAGGAATAGTTGCTGGTCAAGAAAATAAAATATATCAGCCAGGTGATTCTATTGAAAGTACGATCACGGTAGTTAATAAAAGTGATAGTAGTGATGATGATCCTGATAAAACAATTATTCAGCCAATTATTAGTTTTGATTTACCACTAGCAATGACATTAAACACTGACACTTATCCAATTGATGATTTTAGTGGTGAAATGACTAATTTCCAAGTAGTTGTTTATAATAGTGAAGATGCTAGTGATGGAATGGTTTTAACTCCGGAACAATATAGTGTTGTTTATAGCGTAGTTGAAGCACGTATTTTCCAAAATGGTCAATTAGAAGGTACTGGTAAAGAAACAAGAAAAGTAACTATTTTATTAGATGATGAATTTGAATTTAAACCTGGTATGAAAATAACTGTTAAATATACCGGAACAACATCGATTAATGATACAAGCACGTCATTATATGCTCCAGCTTATTTTACAAGTGGAAAAATAACTGCTTTATCAATAGAAAATCCTTATGGGAATGCTTTTACTGTTGAAAGCAGTACCGGAAGTAATTATAACGCTTTAGTTAACGATAAAACATTAGACACAATTACTGGTCGTGATGAAATTGATAATACTGGAGAAGGTTTAAAATATCCAAATAGTGTCGGTATCATTACTATTAATGAAACTAACTATTTATCAATTCATAAACAAGTTAAAGGAATTTATAACGATGAATATTTAAATTACAACCAAATTGCTTCTACTGCACCTGGTGAAGATTTAGATTATCAGATCACTTTTAAAAACGGTGGTGACGATGAACACTCAGATCGAGCAATAAGTAAAGCAAGAGTAGTAGATATTTTACCATTTAATGGTGATTCACTAGTAAACCGTACTGATGACAATTATACAGCTCGTTCAACAACTTTAGAAAAAGCACCATTATTAAATTACGTTGATGTCTTAAATGAAAATGTTCAATACACTTTATATTATTGTGTTGGTGATGATATTGATAGTAAATTTGATGAATGGAAAGAAGAAGCTAGAACTAAATATAGCGCTAAAGAAGAATTACCAATTGTTTATAATAACAAATGGTCTGATAGTGATTGGAGCAGTGGTAGTCATCAATGGATAAAAGCTAGTGAGTATCATGGTGATTTGAGTTTAGTTAGTGCTTTTGCAATTGAATTTGATTTTTCACAAGATTTATTAGAACCGGGTGAAACAATTACTATTCATGTCAAAATGACTGCTCCTGAATATGGAACTGATCAAATCGATGAAATAAGCAATAAATTAATGGCTAATTCAGCTTTGATAGCTGTTTTAAGAAACGGTAGTGAAGAAGTCTTATCAACTGATATTACTGAAAACCGTGAAGTAAAAGCTCAATTATCGTTACCAAAAGGTACGATTGGTGATTTTGCCTGGTATGATATTAATCGTAATGGACTTCAAGATCAAAGTGATGTTCCAGTTCAAGGTTTAAAAGTAACTTTACACAAATATGTAACAACATATGATAAAGATGGTAAGTTACAACGTCAGGAAATCTTTGATGATGATAACTTTACGACAATTACTGATAGTTCTGGTCGTTATGAGTTTACAAATCAAGATTGTAATGTTTTAAAGAGTGGCAAAACCGATAATACATCAACTGATCCAAATGATTATGTTGGTGATCGTTATTTTGAATATCGAGTAGAGTTTGCGATTCCAGAAGACGAATCATCTTATACCTATGTACCAACATTGCCATATGTAAAAGATCAAAATGGTAATTTACAACCAGAAATAGATTCTAATATTGGTGCTGATAGTACTAAAGATAATTATTGTTTCACTGAATATTTTGCTCTTAATGCAACTAAATTAGGTGATGCCAGTCTAGCTGGTGATACTGATTTAAGTTTAGATGCTGGTTTTGTTGCCAATGGTTCATTAGGTGATTATGTCTGGTTTGATGCTAATAAAAATGGTATCCAGGATCCAGATGAAAGTGGTGTTGCTGGTGTAACAGTTAGATTATATCAAGCTAATGAAAATGGTGAGATTATTAATAGTCAAGCATTAAAAACAACAAAAACCGATCATTTAGGTTATTATCTATTTGAAGATCTAACAGCTGGTTATTATATTATTGAATTTGATATTGACGGTGTTGTTCCATCATATGGAAGTGGTTATTTAGATCGTTATTATTTTACTGGCAATAATCTTAGTGATGATGAAAACTTTGATTCTAATCCGATAATTACGATTGATAATCAAGATACGCTGGTCGCTAAAACAGGATTAATTGAATTAGAATATCATGATAGTGATATGTCTATTGATGCTGGATTAACAGTATATAGTGCTATTTCAGGTAGTGTTTTTGAAGACCGGGATTACTCAGATACTAAAAATTATCTTAATGAAAATGGAGATCCAGTAGACCAGATATTAAAAGAAGGAACAATTGTTCAATTATATCAAGTAGATGAAGAATTTGATATTATCAATGAATTACCGCTTGAAAATCAATTGATTAGTGAAGTAGTTGTTGGTAGTGATGGTAAATATCATTTTGAACAATTAGATGCTGGTTACTATGTTGTAAAATTTATCTTCCCTAACGGTTATAGTTTAGTATCTGGTGATGTAGGTACTAATGATACGATTGATAGTGATGTCGTAAATCAAATTGTAACTGAAAATAATCAGGTTAGTGGTTATAGCGATGTTATTCAAGTAGGATTAAATGAACATGTTACAAATATTGACGGTGGTACTAGATTATATAGTTCATTAGGTGATTATATCTTTATGGATAATAATGCTAATGGTATTCAAGATCAAGGTGATACCCCAGTTTCTAAAATAAATGTCTACTTGTTTAGACGTGAAAACGAAAATGCTCAATGGCAATATTATCGTCAAAGCGTTAGTGATGAAAATGGTTTATACTTATTTGAAAATTTGGAAAGTTCAACCTATACAGGCATCCAGTATCGAGTAATTTTCGATTTAGGAATTACAACTAAAGTAACTATTCCATATGCTAGTGATGATCAAGGTGAAGATTCTAACGCATTAAGTCAATATATTCCTGGCTTTGGTTATCCTAGTGATCCAATTGATTTAAAATATAACACGATTGATTTATCATGGGATGCTGGTATCGTTCAATCAACTGGTGCTATTGGAGATTATGTTTTCTATGATAGTAATGTCAATGGCATCCAGGATGAAGAAAATACGGGAATTAGTAATATTAAAGTAGTTTTAGAAGCTAATAATGATGATATTACTAATGAAAATGATTGGCAGGAAGTAGCTACAACTTATACTAATAGCCAAGGATATTATATCTTTAATAACTTAAAAGAAGGTTATTATCGAGTAAAATTTGAAGTATTGGATAACTATAATGTAACATTATCAACTCAAGGTGAAGATAGTGCTATAGATAGTGATGGAATTTATGCAAATGATGATATCTGGTATTATACTCGTTCATTCTATCTTGATCAGGATGGTTATGATATGACATGGGACTTAGGTGTCTATGATCCAGATGTTACTACTACAACTATTACTCAGTATAATGGCAGTCAGCCTACTGGTGATAATATTAACCTTTCAAAATATTTTGTTTTAGCTCTAGGATCAATAGCGGCGTTAGTAACAACCTATTTTGGTAGAAATAAGAAAAAAAGAATAGTTGAAAGTAAGTAATTTTAAGAGGCGAGTAAAAACATCGCCTCTTTTAAAAATTTTTTAATTACCATGTATTAAAACGTGTTATATGTGATAATAATGTGACGAGTTTGTGATATGATGGTATAAACAAGGAGGAATGGTTGATGAAAAGAAAAGTATTTAGATTATTACTTATTTTAGCTTTGATAGTTGTACCAATAGCTGGTATTACGATTGATGTTGATGCCGCTTCGGATTTAACACTAGGAACATTGATTTCTGATAGTCCTAATGACCGTTTATTTACTGTTAAAAACAATAGTGGTAATAGTGTGCGATATGTCTATCAAACAAGTACGCAAAATAATGTGGTTGAAAAGACTATTGCAGCCTATGATAGTGATACAATTAGAGTAGCGGCTAATAGTAGTGGGCAAGCAACTTTGACAGTAAAACAAATTGATGATCCTAATGCTGTTTCGCAAATAATTAATAGTTTAAATCAATATTATGTCACTATTAATTTTGTTGATTCAAATGGAATGAAAATTGCTGATTCAAGACAAGCTGTTGCTACATATAATAGCGGATGCAGTTATACTGCTTCATCATCGCTTAGTTATAACGGTGATGTTTATGATCTTACCAGTAATAACTATGTAGCAATCCCTTATGGAAATACCTCATATACTTTTACGTATTCAAAAAGAGCCCAACCTAATTTTACTAGTAAAGTTATTTTAGTGGATCAGGATGGTACTACTCATAAAACAATTGAGTATACTGTAAATGAGGATACAGGTGGTTCGGTTACAGTTCCAGAAACTTTTGTTTCAACAATTAATGGTAGAACATATAAAATAATGAGTGGTTATAGTACTAAAATTACGCAAAGTTATAGTCAGGGCGTAATGCAAACTGTAGTCCGTTATCAAGTTCAAGAAGATGAAACAAGTAAGCCATACAATATTTTTATTCAATACATTGATAAAGAAACTAATAATGTATTATTGACAAAAACATTATTAGTACAAAAAAATAAAACAGTTGAACATAATCCATCTTCTTCTTTTATGAAAAATGGTTTGCAGTATCAATTGGTTGATGGAAATAAAATTACTCATAGCTTTGGAGATAGTCAAAGAAATTATCAAGTATATTATAAGCAGTTAGTAAGTGATGAAACAACACCACAGCCACTTCAAGTAAATTACGTTGATTTAGCGACTGGCAATATTTTAGAGATTCATGAATACACAGTTGATCCAGGTAAAAATAAAACAATAACATTAGATAGCAGTTTTGATTATGATGGAACTACTTATATTTTAAATAGCGCACAACAAGATTATGTTGAAGGTAACAAAATTACTCATAAATTCGGGCATAATATAACAGAATATAATGTTTATTATACCGAAAAAGGGGTAGAAATTAATAGCTATGAAGTTTCTATTACCTATATGGATGTTTCACATACCAATGTTGGTGAAAAAACTTTATATACTACTAAAGTAACAGCTAATGTAAATGAAGCTTTATCAATTGATGTTGAACAACAGTTCCAGGCTAATGGAACAACATATGTGTTGCTTCCAGGACAGGAAAGTCATTATGATCATGATTTTTATTCGACAAGAAGAAATTATGTCATGGTATATCGTGATATTAATGATACTAATAATGATATTGTTTTAAATCCAATTGTCGCTAATAATACAAGTGAGATGGCAGTTACTTTACAAGGAACCAATGCTAATGGTACAGCGATTACAATTGAAGGGACAACAGGTAATCCAATTATGAATAATCCTGATGGTAGTATTACTACAGTTGATCCTGATGGAAACATTGTGCCATATCAAGAAGAAGAAACAGAAATAATTGAAGAAGAACAAACACCTTTAGTTAATGGTAAAGAAAATCAGGTAAATAATAGTAATGAGACTCTTTTTATAGCTGGTGGCATTGTATTAGTTATTATAATTGCCGGGCTTATTTATGGAATAAAAACTAAAAAGTTAATAAAATTTAAAAATCATTCCTAATCTTAAAAACAAAACAGTTCTTAGTGAACTGTTTTTGTTATTTAATTGTGATTTTTAATCGAAAAATGCTTTTAAATAGTTAATAAGATTTGTTAAATGAGGTATAATAAAGTAGGTTGTTAACAAGAAGAAAAATAATGGGAGAACATATGAAACTAATAGTAAAATTTTTAAATACTTATACAATTATAACTGAAGATAATCGCTGCCTTAGTTTCAACAAAATTAATTCATCAAAATTAGCGGTATTACTGGCTTATATTATATATCATCATCGTCATAAATTAAGTTCTTTAGATTTACAAGAATTGATGTTTGTAAATAATAGTTCAACTAATCCGGCTAATGCTTTAAAAGCTTTGATTTTTCGATTAAGGGGACTATTAAATAAAAATCTTGGTGAGTATGATTATATATTATCATCACAAGGAACATATTATTGGAATCCGGAAATTGAATTAGTATTTGATGTTGATAATTTTATTAATTATTATCGTTTAGGGCGTAATGAACTTAATGATGATAAGAAAGTTAAACTTTATCAAAAAGCGTTGTTGCTTTATGATGGAGATTTTTTAAAGATGATAAATAATAATGATAAATTATTAAGTATTCGGCATTATTTAAATTCTCATTTTTTAAATGTAACTACATTTTTAATCGATTATTATTTAAAAATGAATGAATATAGTGTTGTTGAAGAAATTTGTTTAAAAGTAATAGCTACCAATCCAAGTGATGATAATGTAAATTGTGCTTTAGTTTATGCTTTGGTTAAACAAGGGAAATTGGTTTTGGCTAAAAAGCGTTATTATAAAATAAAAGATAGTTTGAGTAGTACGGCGTTAAGAAAAATTAGTCATTATTTAAATATGGATCAATATAATAATTATGAAATTGATTTTGATGTTATTTATTCAGATTTAAAAGAAAATCATGTTAATGGAGCTTTTGTGTGTGATTATGATTTGTTTAAAAATATCTATCAATTGTCATTAAGAAGTTCTTTGCGTAGCGGTTCTAAAAAATCAATGGTTTTATTAACGCTCCATCCAAAAGACTATATTACTAAAAATCCAGAGATTAATAATCTAGTATTAGAAGAAACATCTAATACTTTGCAACAGATTTTAATTAAAAGTTTTCGGCTTGGAGATGTAGTATGTCGTTATAGTATAAAACAATATTTATTGATTCTTGATTGTAATTATCAAGGGGCTAAAAAAGCTATTATGCGTGTTAAAAAGAAATTTTATCTGCAAGAAAAATATGAACGTGTTGTAATTGAAGAAGCTATTCAGGAATTAAAAGAAAATTAAAATTGAAAAAGTAATTTAGCCTTCTACAGATGTAAATAAAAGTAGGAGGTTTTTTATATGTTACGATATCCAATATTTAAACAAGATAATGAATACAGTTGTGGTGCTTACTGTATCAAGATGATTTTAAAATATTATCATCTTGATATTTCAATTAAAGAAATTAAACAGCTAAGCAAAATCACTAGTGCTGGCATTAGTGTTTATGGAATGGTTAAATGTTTAGCTGCTTATCATATTGATGCTAAGGCTTATCAGTGTGATTATGATACTTTAATTAAAGAGGCTAAGCTTCCTTGTATTATCCATGTACTTAATGATGAGATGACCCACTATTGTGTTTTATATAAAGTAAGTAAAAAGTATGTTTTATTAGGGGATCCGGCTAAAGGACTGGTAAAATTAAATCATGACCAGTTAAAAGCAATCTTTACTGGAATATGTATCTGTAATGAACATGTAGGACGTTATGCTAAAAAAGAAAATAAAGAAGTTAATTTTAAAGAATTTATATTATTACATCTTAAAGATAATTATCAGTTTGTTTTAAAATTAGTTAGTCGCAGTATGCTTATTTCGATTTGCAGTATTTTAAGTTCGAGTTATTTTCAAAGTTTAATTGATCAAATTGAAATGATGGATTATTGGTATATAGTATGTTTTACATTATTTTTTGCGTTAGTTAGCTTAATTAAAATAGTTGTTGATTATAGTCGGAAAAAATTAGAAATTGATATTCAACGTTATTTAAATCAAATTTATGTTAATAAAACAGTAATTAACATGCTTAATTTACCATTAAATTATTTTCAAAATAGCCAGGATGGTATCTTGATGAGCAAGGTCCAGAATCTGTTTCAATTTAGTGAGTTTTTTATTCATTTATATAGCGCTATGTTTATAGATTTGATTTTACTCATTGGTTTGTTTATCGCTTTAACGATTTATTCGGTTTCTATTGCTTTAATAACATCATGTTTTTTTATTGTTATTGCATTTTTGTTGTTTAGATATTTAAAACAGATTAATTCGATGAATAAAAAGATTATCTCTAGTCAGGAAATGATGAATCAGGGGCATTTGGAATATTTACGAAATATTTATAATAGTCATCAGTTTTTTGTAAAGAGTTTTGCCCGTAATAAAATTAATTTTTTATTTGAAGATTATAATTATTTTTTGTATCGTCGTAATAATGCTTTAAATCGTATTAATGGAATTAGTGAATTATTAATTGGTATGCTATTATATAGTGTCGTTTTAATAGCGTGTTTTTATTATAAACAAGCGAGGTTGAGTGTTGGTGAAATTGTTTTTTTCTATTTGTTAATATCATATATGATTGAACCATTATTTAATATAATTAGTTTTGTTTTAGAAAAGGATGAAGTGTTGATTTTATTTGAACGTTATCGAGAACTGTTACCAGAGAAAAAGACAAAGAAGATGTATTTTAAAGGGCCAATAAAACAGATTAAATTTGATCATATTAGTTATAGTTATGGATACAGTAAACCAATTATTGAACATTTAGATTTAACAATTACAAAATCTATCTGGTTAAAAGGGGATACAGGAGCTGGTAAATCAACGTTATTGAAATTGTTGATGAATTATGATCAGTTATTAAAAGGAAAAATATTAATTAATGGAATTGATTTACAAAAAATTGATGTTAATAGCTTGTATCAAAAGATGATATATTTAGATAAAGAGCCGATTTTTTATCGAGAATCGTTACGTTTTAATCTTTTATTAAATCGTCATAATGAAAAGATGATGAATTTTTTATTAAAAGAGTTTAAGATGGAAGAATTTATAAATAAGTTAGATATGATCATTAGTGATGATGGTCATCCATTATCATCTGGTCAGGCTCAAATTATGATGTTGATTCGTTCGTTATTGAAAAGACCACAGGTTTTAATTCTTGATGAAGCTTTATGCAATGTCGATGAAACGCGGTTAATGTTAATTATGGACTATTTAAAACGTTTAGCTGGAAAATTAATTGTAATAATTGTTGCCCATCAAACAAAATTGATGAATGAATTATTTGACTGTGTTATAATTGAACATGGAAAAATAAGAAAATAGTGCCGTTAGTTATAATTTAGAAAGGAGGAAATCGAGTAGGATACTCGGTAATTTTAAAATGGAAATAGATTTTGCGTTAATAAATGAAGTAGCTGATTTTAAAGAGGATTATAATGAAATATATCAAGAAATAATTAAAGAAACAGCTAAACAATTAGAAATTGAAAGTGATTTAGAATTATCATGTATATTTGTTGATGATAATAAGATTCATGAAATTAATAAACAATATCGTAATATTGATCGATCAACAGATGTTATCAGCTTTGCTCTTGAAGATAGTGAACAATTTTATGTTGAAGGGATGCCAAGAAGTTTAGGTGATATTTTTATAAGTGTTGATCATGCTAAGATGCAAGCTAAAGAATATGGTCATAGTATGAAAAGAGAAATGTGCTTTTTATTTACTCATGGATTGTTGCATTTATTAGGATTTGATCATATGAATCCTGAAGATGAAGCAAAAATGATTAAAAAACAAAAAGATATTTTAAATGCTTTAAAGATTGAAAGGGATAATTATGGAAATTAAAGAAATTATTGCTAAAGCTTTTAAAGCAACTGATAATTCTTATAGTCCCTATTCTAATTTTAAGGTTGGAGCATGTATTGAGATGAAAGATAATAATTATTTTTTAGGGACTAATATTGAAAATGCTGCTTATGGTTCAAGTATGTGTGCTGAACGTAATGCGATTTATAGTGCTTATTGTAATGGTTATAATAAAGAAGATATTAAACAAATAGCAATTGTATCATTTGGTAATAAATTAGTTTCACCATGTGGTAGCTGTCGCCAGGTAATGGTTGAATTATTGGCTAAAGATTGTCGCGTTATTTTAGCTAATCAAAACGAATATCAAATAACAACAGTAGAAGAATTAATGCCACTAGCATTTAAAGGAGATAGTTTAGAATGTTCAAATCAGGATTTGTAAGTATTGTTGGTCGTCCTAATGTCGGGAAATCAACGTTACTAAATAGTATATTAAAAACAAAATTAGCAATTATGTCAGATGTTGCGCAAACAACAAGAAATACTATTCAAGGTATTTATACTGATGATCAGGCTCAGATTATTTTTATGGATACGCCTGGAATCCATCGCCCTCAAGATCGTCTAGGTAATTTTATGAATACAACAGCGCTTAATAGTATTTATGGGGTTGATATTGTCTTATTTTTAGCTCCAGCAAATGAGATTATTGGTAAGGGTGACCAATTTATCATTAATCGCTTAAAAGAGGCTGATGGACCAGTATTTTTGGTTTTAAGCAAGATTGATACAGTAAGTAAAGAAGCTTTAGCTAAGAAGTTACAAAAGTGGCAGGAGTTATTTGAATTTAAGGAAATAATTCCAATCAGTGCTTTAAATAATGATAATGTTGATCTTTTAGTGGAAACTATAAAAAAATATTTACCTGAAGGTAATATGTATTATCCTAAAGAACATATTACTGATCATCCAGAGCGATTTGTTATGGCTGAATTCATTCGTGAAAAGATTTTATATTTTACTCGAGAAGAAGTTCCTCATAGTGTGGCTATTGTAATTGAAAGAATGATTGAAGATGAAGATGGCGTAGAAGTAATGGCGACTATTGTTTGTGATCGTAATAGTCAAAAGGGAATTATTGTTGGTAAACAGGGTTCAATGATCAAAAAAATTAGAACTAATGCCCAACGAGAAATGAAACGCTTTTTACAAGTACCAGTTCATTTAGAATTATTCGTTAAAGTAGAACGAAATTGGCGTAATAAACAAAAATATTTAAAGGAATTCGGTTATAACGAAGATGACTATTAAAAACGAAGAAGCTTTTAAGGGGCTTGTTTTAAAAAACAAGCCCTATAAAGAAAATGATATGTTAGTTTGGATTTATAGTCGTGAATATGGCAAATTAACCTTGCTTGCAAAAGGAGTAAAAAAGATGACTAGTAAAAATGCTCCTTCTTGTCAAAGCATTACTTTATCGGAATTTACTTTAATTCCTAAAACTGGATTATCTAGATTGATCAAAGGTAGTGCAGTTGACTATTTTCGTCATATTAAAGAAGATATTGAATTAGAAGCCTATGCAACTTATTGTTTAGAATTTGTCGATAAATACACAAAAGAAAATGATCCTGATGCTAGTATCTATGATGCCTCATTATTGGCGTTAAAATATTTAAATGATGGCTATGAACCAAAATTAGTTTATTTATTGTTTAATGCTTTTATTTTAAATGTTACAGGTTCATCGTTGGAAGTTGATCAATGTGTAAGTTGTGGTCGTCAAGATCTAATCGCTGGTATTTCAATTTTAAATGGGGGATTTGTCTGTCAAAACTGTCTTGGTAAGTATGATCGTCGTTTGGATGTAGAAGTATTAAAAGGGTTTCGTTATATTAATAAGATTCCGTTGGAAAAAATTGATTTATTACATTTATCAACACCAGTTATCAATAAACTAGTGGAAATTATGGAAGCTTTTGTTGATGAATATACTGGAATCAATTTTAAAAGTCGAAAGTTTATTAAACAATTAAAAATGTTATAAAACCCCGTTAGTCAAAAATAACTTACGGGGCTTGTTTTTAGCGAACACTTAAAAATTATTTAATTTTATTACCATCTTTAAAAGCATTACCTACTTTTGCTCCAAGTTTAAGATAAGCATTGTTGACTGGATCAAAAGTAATTGGTTCTAATTTTTCAGGATCAATTTTTCCTTGATCATCTAAAACTTTTTCATCAACGCTAACATTGACGATTTCACCTAACAATAATTCTGATTCTTTATCATAACTAATTAATTTACATTCTAAAGTCATTGCTAGTTCATCAATGATTGGCGCATCAACAAATTCACTTTTAGTAGTATGCCAATTAGCTTTTTCTAATTTATCAGGAACATTATTTCCTGATACTATTCCTACATAATCAGCAGCAACTACATTATTAGCATCAGCCATACTAACAGTAAATGCTTTTTTATGAAGGATGTTTTTAACTGTTTTATGACTACTAGCTAAATATAAAGCGATTTTTTTATAATCAGCAATACTTCCCCAGGCAGCATTCATTGCATCAGGATTATTGTTTTTGTCATATGAAGCAATGATTAATACTGGACAAGGATATAAAAATGGTTTTGCACCAAAGTTTTTTCTCATCAATAATTCCTCCTAATTCTATTTGACTATTTATAGTCTAACCCTAAAGTTAACTTTAATGTCAAGTATATCTAATAATTTTAATAAAAAAAGGTCGAAATTTCGACCTAATGAAACATATCTTTTTTAATAAAGATGATTGTAGCAATTACACAAGCAATTATAGCTAATAAAGTTGGGAACCACCATACTGGTACTGGTAAGCCAGTAACATTCATACCATAAAAACTAAAAATGATATTTGGGATGGACATAACAATTGTAATTACTGTCAATATCTTCATTACAATATTTAAGTTATTAGAAATAACAGAAGCAAAAGCGTCCATTGTACCTGATAAAATATTAGAATAAATATTACACATTTCAATAGCCTGATGAATTTCAATCATTACGTCATCTAATAATTCTTGATCTTCATCATATAATTTAATTGGTTTACCACGCATAATTTTATTCAAAGTAATTTCATCAGTTTTTAAAGAAGTTGAAAAGTAAACTAACGATTTTTCTAAACCTAACATCTGAATTAATTCTTTGTTTTGCATTGATTTATGCAGACGATGTTCAGTTCTTGAAGATAAACGATCAATTTGTCGTAAATAAATCAAATAACGTTGTGAGATTCTAAGTAATAATAATAATAAAAATCTTGTTTTTAAATTAGTATCAATTCCTCTAACTTTTCCTTTAGCCATATCATCAATATTGTAGTTTTCATACAATGAAATTGTAACAATATATCCTTTCATAATAACGATCCCTAATGGCAAAGTAGTATACTGTAATGTATCGAAACCATCAGCTTTGTCTTCAGCACTTGGATAATCGACGATAACTAATGTTTGATTATTATCTTCATCATAGTCTAAGTGAGAACTTTCTTCTTCATCTAATGATGATTTTACAAATTCAGGAACGATACCCATTTCTTCAATCAAGAAATTTTTTTCTTCTTCAGTAGGACTAACAGCATTGATCCAGCAACCATATTCTGGCTGATCGATTTTTACGGTTTTGTTTTCAAAAGTTTTGTAGAATTCTAACATAGTAACCTCCTTATTACAGGAGGTCATAATATGCCTCCTGCATTTTATTTATATTCAATTGTTGCATTTTTTCGAACGACTCGGGCTCGGGAGACATAATAACACCTTCTTTCGGTGAGTAATTATAACATAGATTGTTGAATTTTTCCTACTATTTGATGTAATAATATTGGAAAATTTTTAAATTTTTTAGTTAATAGCTATTTTAATAATAATTTGACGTAATTAAAGCTTAAGTATATACTATTGATGTTTGCAATATATAAAATAACTAATAATAAATAGTGAGGATAAATACATGAATATTACAGATTTATTGACTATAACTAGTATTGATTTAGATGCTAAAGTTTCATCAAAAGAAGAAGCAATCGATCATTTAGTCGATTTAATGATGACAACTGGTAAAATAAATAATCGCGAGTTATATCGAAAAGATATTTTTTCTCGTGAAAGTCAAGGATCAACAGGAGTAGGAGAGGGAATTGCAATTCCCCATGCTCAAAGTGAAGCCGTTGATGATTTTGCATTAGCAGCGATGGTTGTTAAAGATGGTGTTGATTTTGATGCTCTTGATAATCAAAAAGCAAAATTATTCTTTATGATTGCTGCAAGCAATGATGGTGGTAATGATCATTTAAAAGCATTAGCACGATTATCAAAGATGCTGATGGATCAAGATTTTAAAGAAAGTTTGATTATGGCATCTGATACTGCTGTTTTTTTAGATTTAATCGCTAAAAAAGAAAAGACATTAGATAAACCTGATTTAGAAAATAATGGTACTTATGATGTTTTAGCGGTGACTGCATGTCCAACAGGAATTGCTCATACGTACATGGCAGCAAAAAGTTTAGAAGAAAAAGCCCAGGAACTTGGTATAAAAATAAAAGTAGAAACTAATGGAGCTTCTGGTATTGATAATCCATTGACTCATCAAGAAATTGCTGTGGCAAAATGTATTATAGTTGCTGTTGATAAACAGGTAGAAATGAGTCGATTTGATGGTAAACCGGTAATTATTACCCGCGTGGCTGATGGTATTAATAAACCAGAGGAACTGTTATTAAAAGCTACTAATGAAAATGTAGAAATTTATCATGACGGTGATGATTCAAAACGATTTAAACAATCACGTTTAAGAATTTTATATATGCAACTATGTGAGGCTCTTAATCGAATATTACCAATCTTAATTGGAGCTGGAGCTTTACTTTCAATACCTATTTTTATTCAGGAATATAATTTATTTAATATTAATACTATTTATGATAACCTTTTATTAACAAATAGTTATTTAGCGGGTCATTTAATTCAAACAATTGTACCGATAATTTTTGCTGGCTATATCGGTCAAGCAGTCGCTAAACAGCCAGGATTCGCTGTTTCTTTAGCTGGTGGAATTGGTATGATGATAACTGGCTTATATTATGATGGTGCTAATGGCGCTGGTTTACTTGGTGGTATTATTGCTGGTTTTTTAGGTGGTTATATTGTATTAGGATTACAAAAACTGTGGCAAAAGTTACCTGAAAGCTATCAGGGCTTATCAACAACTGTAATATATCCGATTTTTGGAGTTATTATTGCATTTATAATATCTTTAGTTATTAGTCCTTATATTGGGGCATTAAATCAAATTATTGCCGTATCACTTGATAGTATGAATTTAGTTGGAAAACTAATTGCAGGAATTATTTTAGGTGCTATGATGGCAGTTGATATGGGTGGTCCAATTAATAAAATTGCCTATATATTTGCAATTAGTCAAATATTAGAAGGTAACTATTCATTGATGGCTGCGGTGATGGCTGCAGGGATGGTACCGCCATTAGTTATTGCTTTAGCGACAACGTTTTTTAAAAATAAATTTACTGAAAATCAACATAAATTAGGTAGAAGTAATTATTTAAAAGGATTAATGTTTATTTCGGAAGGGACACTTCCTTTTGTAAAAGAAGATCGTCGTTTAGTAACGGCTGTTTGTATGATTGCCTCAGCTTTAACTGGTGCTTTTTCGATGGTTTATAATTGTGGAATCAGTTTACCTCATGGTGGTATTTTTGTTTTACCATTAGTTATTCATCCATTAAGATATGTGGTAGCAATACTAATTGGTAGTCTTTGTGGGGCAATGATTTATGGTATATTTAAAGAAAAGGATGATATGTGATGAAATATATATTTTTTGATATTGATGGAACTTTGACTGATAATAAAACACATCAGATTGTTCCTAGTGCTCAAAAGGCATTAGAAAAATTACAGGCAAATGGTAATTTTGTTGCTATTGCTACTGGTCGGGCCTATTATAAAGCTAAAAGTTTTATGGAAGAAGTAAGGTTAACTAATATGGTATGTAATGGTGGTAATGGTATTGTTTTAAATAATCGTTTGATTAAAAATGCACCATTAGATCGAAGTAAAGCCTTAATGATAATTAATGAAGCAGAAAGATTAGGCTATGGAATATTAGTTGCTCCATTTGATAGTATTGATGTTTATAGTAAAAATACTTTATTTTTAAAACAGGCTGGTTATCGAAAAGAACCTACTCGTTATACAATTGATAATCAATTAGATTATCGTGATTTAGAAAATATTTATAAATTATATATTTCAATTCCTGAAGAAAAGGAATCTGAATTAACATTAAAAGATACTTTAGGTCACTTACGGTTTGAATCAGAATATTTAATGTTTCAACCAGATGATAAGAAAAAAGGAATTATTGATTTAATGACTTTGATTGATGGTAATATTGATGATGTAGTTGTTTTTGGTGATGATTATAATGATTTAGATATGTTTGATGAACGTTTTTATCGAATTGCCATGGGAAATGCTTGTGATGCTTTAAAAGCTAAAGCGGACTATATTACTGATCGTAATACTAATGATGGTATTTATAATGCTTGTCGTGTTCATGGCTGGATAAAATAATTTAAATTTTAATGGGAGTTCACATTTAATTCATACACCAGTGTTAGGATAATAATGTCGAAAGACAAACCATAATATGTAAAATATATTAATCCCCTCATATATGTTTTACAACCCAATGATGGATGATTCCCTCTCCCAAAAAAAACAACATCCATCATTAAAAAGGAGTCTCCCCTGGCTCCTTTTTTTCATGTTATAATATTACTGTACATTTTAAAAATAGTGACATATAATCATAAAAAAGAAAGGGGGATGACTATGATAGATGGTCATATGCATTTAGAATACGGGGATTTAAGTAAAGAATATGTTTTAGAGTTTGTTGAGGCGGCAGTAAAAAAGGGGTTAAGTAAAATTCAAATTTTAGATCATACACATCGTTTTAAAGAGTTTGAACCAATATATTTAGAATTAAAAGAAATACCACAACAAAAAAAGTGGTTAGAAAATAAAAAAATGAAATTTAAAGATAGTTTAGATGATTATGATCGTTTGATTAAAGAAGTAAAAGCATTGGATTTACCAATTGAAGTTACCTTTGGTTTAGAAGTATGTTATGTACCTAAATATGAAGAATATATTCGTAAAGTTTTAAGTGAACATGATTATGATTTTGTCGTTGGAGCGATTCATTCAATTAATGGTAAATTATATGATATGAATTTTTCCAAAGAAATTTTATGGGATAAATATGATGTAAATGATATTTATCGTGATTATTATGATTTGGTGTTTAAATTAGTTAAGTCTGATTTGTTTACGCAATTAGCTCATCCAGATACGATTAAAATGTTTAATTATTATCCTGATTATGATTTGGTACCAACTTATCATAAACTAGCTAAGTTATTAAATGAACATCATGTTAAAGCTGAAAATAATACTGGTTGTTATTATCGCTATCATCATAAAGATATTGGTCTTAGTGATGAGCTGTTAAATATTTTTAAAGAACATGGGGTAAAAATGATTACGGCAAGTGATGCTCATCAGCCAAGTCATGTTGGAATGAATATTGTAGATATTTATGAAAAGACAATGAAATAAAAAATGGTGATTTTTGATAATCACCATTTTTTATTTCATTAAACTATTGATTAATTCTTGATGCGACTTTTTATATAATAAAACAATATTACTAAAAACCGGTTGTTTTAATGATTTATAAATTAAATTAGGATGATTAAAAACTAATAAACTTTTTTTCATTAATAAGCTAATTCCTTGATTAGATTGCAATGACCCAATTAATGATTCTATGCGAGCATTCATCATTATTTTTGGTTGAAAATGATATTTTAAACATAGTTCATTAAATAGCTGATAAATATAAGTATGTTTTGGCATGCATAAGAAACTTTCATTTTGAAGATCATTAAAATCAATTTCTTTATTATTAGCTAAATGATGATTTTTAGACATTACTACTACTAATTCGTCGTGAGCAATTACTTTACTGCAATAGTTTTTATAATCAATAGAGTTTTCTCTAACGATCGCTAAATCGCAATTTTTTGGGTTGATTTCATCTCGAATCTGAAATTCTTCACATTCATTAATAACCAATTGATATTTATCTTGTAATTGATTGATTAATGGGGTTAGACATCTTGATGCATTTAGGAAAAAGGCAGAAGCCGATAATCAGCCACTCCCAATTTCTATTTCAATAGGAGTTGATCCGGCGATTGAAATAGCGTCTTGTTTTGAATCACCAACAACGCCACTTGGTTATAATGAATTGCAAATTGCTGGCGGGTTAAGAGATCAAGCCGTAGAACTAGTAAAATGTAAAACAGTAGATGAATATTGTATTGCAAATGCTGAATATGTTATTGAAGGTGAACTGTTACCTCGACTAAGAGTTCGTGAAGATTTAAATTCTAACACGGGAAAAGCGATGCCGGAGTTTCCGGGGTGCACGGGATCAGCTAATCCGAGTTTACCGATAATAAAAGTTAAAGCAATTACTCATCGAAAAAATCCGATTATGCAAACTGTGATTGGACCAAGTGAAGAACATGTTTCTTTGGCAGGAATTCCAACTGAAGCAAGTATCTTAAGGATGATTGAACAGGCAATGCCAGGTAAGGTTTTGAATGTATATTGTCCTAGTTTTGGTGGTGGTAAGTTTGTAGCTATTATACAGTTTAAAAAAGAATTACCTTCTGATGAAGGACGCCAACGTCAGGCAGCATTACTAGCATTTAGTGCCTTTAGTGAGTTAAAACATGTTTACATAGTTGATGAAGATGTTGATATTTTTGATATCAATGATGTTATGTGGGCAATGACAACTAGATTTCAAGGTGATGTTGATGTTATTACAATTCCAGGAGTACGAACTCATCCCTTAGATCCTTCTAATGATCCTGATTACTCTAGTTCGATATATGATCATGGGATTGCCTGTAAGACGATTTTTGATGGCACTGTACCATATCATTTAAAAGATTGTTTCAAGCGTGCTGATTTTATGGATGTTGATCTTAGTAAGTGGCAGGTGGAAAAATATTAATGAAAAGAATTGTTGTTGCTATAACAGGTTATCGCTAGTGGAATCCCACTAGCGATAACCTGTTTAGAAGAATTGCGTAAAACTGATTGTGAAATACATTTGATAATATCTAAAAGTGCTAAACTAACTTTACAGTTAGAAACGAATTATCAAATAGAAGATATATATTCTTTAGTGGATGTGGTTCATGAAAACGAGGCTATTGGTGATAATATTGCTAGTGGAACATATTTAGTATCAGGGGTAATTGTGATTCCGTGTAGTATGAAAACTCTAGGTGGAATTAGAAATGGTTATAGTGATAATCTGATTAATCGAGTTGTTGATGTTAATATTAAGGAACAACGTAAAGTTATTCTGGTAACTCGTGAAGCGCCTTTATCATCAATTCATTTAGATAATTTAGCATATTTAGCACGAATTCCTAATCTTTTTATTATTCCACCAGTATTAACATATTATCAGCATCCTAAAACAATTAAAGATATGGAAATACATATAGTAGGTAAGATATTAGAAAAATTTGATATTGATATTTCTGATTATAAACGGTGGGATTATAAAAAATAACAGGCAGTAATTTTACTGCCTGTTATTGAGCTGGTGTTTGTGGCTGGGTTGGCTGATTACCTTCGGTTGTGTTGTTATCAGCCGGTGGTGTAGCTGGAGTGGCTGGATCGCTAGCGGGTGCTGTAGGGGTTGCTGGTGCTTTCATAGTACCGCGTAAAATTATTTCCTCGTGACCTTTATAAACACTATAAGCTTCTTTTTTAGAAGAAATTAAATTACCGTTAGCATCGTAAACATTTCGCCATGATTGAGCTTTACTACCGTTAGTTCCTTTTTGTTTAACAGCTGTTTGTCCTTCTAATAATGTTGGATCATCTTCGTATTTAGTGGTATATGGTGTTGAAGATAGTTGTTTACTAGTAATTTTTACATAAGTATTATCAACATTAGTACCATATATTTGAGCGGTTATTTTGTTATTGGCATAAGACATTACTATTTTAATAGGGTATTCTTTATCATTTTTGAATTTAAAATCCGGACCACCCCATGAAACAGTTGCATCACGACCAATTGGGACATAACCAGAAACATAAGTATGATTAGTTCGTTCAGTTACTTCTAAGTTAGATAATAATACAGCGTTATATAAAGTTGAAGAAGTTTGACAAATTCCACCACCTACTTCTTGAACGGTTTCACCGTTTAAATAAGCTGCTGCTTCGCCAAAACCATTTTCTTTTGTTCTTTTTCCGACAGTATTATTGTATGAAAATTCTTCACCTGGCAATAATATGATATTGTTGCATTTTTCACCAGATAAACGAACATTCTTTTTTCTAACCGCAGTACCACTAACATTAGTAGTATAGCTGCCTAGGACATCTTTAAATAAGTTTTGTTCAAGTGTTTCTTTACTAATTTTAGGTTGAATAATTTTTGCATCAACACTAAATTGTTTTCCTTCTGGAGTTTGATTGTAAAGTTTAGTAGCTTTTTTTAAATCAAATGAAGCACCTACTTGACCATCTACAATAGCATAGTTGTTATTTTTGTCCAATGTTGCATTACTTGCACGATTAGCTAATTCTTTATGAAGAGTTTCCATTTCTTTGTCTTTTGTTAAATCGTGATCAACCGGTTTGTATTCGATTTTATTTTTAAAATCATAATCATTTAACGCATCTTTGATTGTTTTGATTACTGATTTTAATTCAGCTGTTTTCCCTGATTTACCTTTGGTAAATACTACTTCATTATCTTTTATTTCATATTCTGTTTTTGTTGCAGTGTTATAAGTTAGAATATTACTATTAGAAATTTGGTTTGATAAAATATCGTCATTAGTAATTTCAACTCCGATAGTATGGTCATGATTAAAAAGATAATTATAACCTCTAGTAAAGAAATTATCGGATTGCTTAGCGATCTTTTCTACTTTATTACTAATATCAAATTGTAAATTATCTTGCAGATTAATTTGATATTCTTGTTTATCGATTGTTAAAGTAAGATTTGGATTTTTAATATCTTTATTAAATTGGTCTTGTAAAGCAGTGGTTGCTTCCTGACTAGTCATTTTCCCAACATCAATATTATTGATAGTGGTATTGCTAATGAAATCATTACCACTTGCAATAAAACATAGTCCAATATAAATTATGAAAATTAAAACAATTATTCCTGCAGTTAAAATGAATGCACGTTTATTCATTTTTAATTTAGGCATCTTTAATTTAGACATATTTATCATACTTTCACCCCACATTTTTTTATCCCCTCTATCATATACTAGAACTAGTCATAATTCAATTTATTTTCGGTCGAATGGGAAAAAATAAGTTTTCTTAAGAAATTATTAATTAAAACAAAAAAATGTGTTGTTGTATACAATTATTCAATTTTTTACTTTACAAATCATATTGTATACAATATAATGAGGTTTAAATACAAGAAAGGAAGGTATGAATATGACTGAAAAAAGAGTGTTTAATTTTTCTGCAGGTCCTTCAATGTTACCTGTGCCGGTATTAGAAAAAGCGGCTAAACAAATGTTGAACTATGAAAACAGCGGAATGAGCGTAATGGAGATGAGTCATAGATCCTCTTCCTATTTGGATATCTTTAATAAGACTAAAGACTTATTAAAAAAAGTAATGAATATTCCAGATGGTTATGAAATTGTGTTTATACAAGGGGGAGCAACACAACAGTTTTCAATGGTACCATTAAACTTATTAAAAAATGGTAAAGCTGATTATATTATCACTGGTTCATTTAGTAAAAAGGCAGCTACAGAAGCTAAAAAATATGGGGAAATTAATATTGCCTATGATGGAAGTGATAATGATTTTAAACATATTCCAACACAAGATGAATTAAAATTGGATCCTGAGGCATCATATGTTCATTTATGTGCTAATAACACTATTTATGGTACAGAATGGAAATATGTTCCTGAAACTAATGGGGTACCAATTATTGCTGATATGTCATCAAATATTTTATCAAAACCAATTGATGTATCTAAGTATGGCATGATTTATGCTGGGGCTCAAAAAAATATGGGGATTGCTGGTCTTGGTGTAGCTATTATTAAAAAAGATTTATTGCAAAAAGTTAGTGCAACAACACCAGTATTATTAGATTATACTTTGATGATTGAAAATGATTCAATGTATAATACACCACCAGCTTATGCAATTTATGTTTTAGGCTTAGTTCTAGAATGGATTGATGAAATGGGTGGTTTAGAAGTGATGGAAAAAAGAAATATTGAAAAAGCTAAACTACTTTATGATTATCTTGATAGCAGTGATTTTTATAAAGCTCATAGTGATAAGGATAATCGTTCATTAATGAATGTTACTTTTACAACTCCATCTAAAGAATTAGATGCTAAGTTTGTAAAAGAAAGCATCGAAGCAGGAATGACTAATTTAAAAGGACACCGCTCTGTTGGGGGAATTAGAGCTTCTATTTACAATGCGATGCCATTAGAAGGGGTAGAAAAATTAGTTGCTTTCATGAAAGAATTTGAAGCAGCAAATAAATAGGGGTGATTAATTATGTACGATATAAAATTATTAAATAAGATTTCTCAAGTTGGATTAGATGAGTTTGATACAAACTATTCATATGGAGAAGATGTCGAAAATGAAGATGCAATTTTAGTTAGATCAGCGTCTTTACATGATTATGATTTTAATTCAAATCTAAAAGCGATTGCTCGTGCTGGTGCTGGGGTGAATAATATTCCAATTGAAAAATGCAGTGAAAATGGAATAGTTGTTTTTAATACACCTGGGGCTAATGCTAATGCGGTTAAAGAATTAGTAATTTGTAGTTTGTTTCTAGCTTCTAGAAAGATCGTTGAAAGTATTAAATGGGTAGAGGGATTAAAAGATGATCTAGATGTAGCTAAAACAGCTGAAAAAGGTAAAAGTAATTTTGTTGGACCAGAAATTGAAGGAAAAACATTGGGGATTATTGGTTTAGGTGCAATTGGGGTTAATGTTGCTAATGCTGCAATTAAATTAAATATGAAAGTAAAAGGATATGATCCATATATTCGAGTTGATGCTGCCTGGGCTTTATCAAAACATGCTCGTCAAGCAGCAAGTTTAGAAGAAATTTATAAAGAATGTGATTATATTTCAATTCATGTTCCTAGTACTAAAGAAACTCGTGGCTTTTTAAATAAAGAAGCTTTTGCGATGATGAAAGATGGCGTAAAATTATTGAATTTTGCTCGTGGTGATTTAGTTAATAACGAAGATTTACTAGAAGCAGTAGCTAGTGGTAAAGTTGGAAAATATATTAGTGATTTTGCCTCACCAGAGTTACTTGGAAAAGATAATATTATTATCTTGCCACATCTTGGAGCTAGTACACCGGAATCTGAAGATAATTGTGCTAAAATGGCGGTATCAGAAATTAGAGAATATTTAGAAAATGGAAATATTGTAAATTCTGTTAATTTTCCAGGGGTAAAACAAGCTCGTGAATCTAAAACGAGAATTTGTGTAATCAATAAAAATGTACCAAATATTTTAGCGAGAATTTCTAATTTATTCGCAGATCATAATTTGAATATTGAAAATATGGTCAATCGTTCACGTGGAGAATATGCTTATACATTAATTGATACTGATGATGAAGTTCGTCAGGATATTATTGATCGAATTGAAGCAGCTAAAGGTGTAATTAATGTTCGTGTTATTGTAGACTAATATAAATGGTTTTATTAAAAGATACTAAAAAAAGCACACTTTGAAAAAAGTGTGCTTTTTATCATAAATAAATTAATAAAATTTACTAAATAATTATATGTGATAATAGTTATTTTTATTAAAATATAAATATTTTCAGTAATTTTTGTTGGTTTAAATTATGATTATTAATATATTTTACTAATTTTTATATTAAAATTTAGTAAAATATATTGTGGTGCATTTTACCAGGTGCTATAATGATAGTGCATATTTATGTTACGGGAATAGAATGCAAATAAATGAAAGGATTGGAAAAATGAAGAAGAAAGGATTGAAAATTTTATTGGCTTCATTATTGGCAGTTCCATTAATTGCAGGATTAAATAATTCTGATAAGGTTGAAGCTAATAATGTTGCCCATGAACACGACCTGATTAAATTAGAACGTCCAGGTAGTGGTGGTGAAGCGGTAACTGGTGGTGATTTTTCAAGCAGCAGTGCCTGGCAATGGAAAAATGCTGACATTCAAGCTGTAGATGGAAAAAACACAGGGCATTTAAAAGCTGGTGTTAATGATGCATCTTTTGGTCAGGTGTTATCGTTGAAAAGGGATACTGATTATACAGTTACTTACAAAGCTAAATTATCAGAAAATGGTAATGGGGTAAACTGTGATATTCGAATTCCTAATGCTGGGATTTTAGATGGTACTTGGCAAGGTATTTCTGGAAGCGAATGGAAAGAATATACTTTTAAATTCAATTCTGGTGACCATGAAAGTTTAAGAATCGAATTTGTTAAATGGGGCGATGCTAGTGATATTGTTGCTAGTGAAGCTTGGATCAGTGATGTAAGTGTAACTGACGGTGGTGAAGGTGTTGAAGATGATACAACATACGACTTTATTTGGGCTGATGATTTTAATGAAGGTAAACTAAATGAAGATAATTGGGATTATGAGTTAGGATGTATTCGTGGTATTGAACAACAACACTATGTTAAAAGCGAAGAAAATGTTTATATTGATACTGATGAAACAGCAACTGATGGTAAATTAGTTTTAAAAGCTACTGATCGTGCTAAAGAAGATCAATATGATAATCCTCGCGATAACAGTCGACGAGTAATTTACAATTCTGGAAGTGTTCGTACTCATGGTAAACAAGAATTTTTATATGGAAGAATTGAAATGAAAGCAAAATTGCCTAAAGGACAAGGTGTATTCCCGGCATTTTGGACATTAGGTGCAGATTTTTCTTTAGATGGTGATATTGCAGCTGACCAGGGATATGGCTGGCCACGCTGTGGAGAGGTTGATATCATGGAATTAACTGGTGACAGCGTTGATGGCAGCTATAATAACCGTACAGTATATCAGACATTGCATTATGGTACTGATGATAATGATAGTGGTAAATATGCTGGAAATGGAACAGCAGCTAGTTTAAATTCTGGAAACTTTAATGATGAATACCATGTATTTGGAATTAACTGGTCAAAAGGAAAAATTGAATGGTATGTTGATAATCAAATTGTTAGAACTGTTGATTATAGTGATGATCAAGCAGCCGTAAATGCTTTGGATAAACCACAATACATTCAATTCAATTTAGCTATGGGTGGAGCTTGGCCTGGTCCAGTTGGAACTGATTTGGCAGGAACTACTTATGATATTGACTATGTTTATTATGCTCGAAGCCCACAACAACAAGCAGATGCTGAAGCTTATTATGCAAATGTGCCAGAAATAAATGGTGCTAGTGATATTACAATGCAAAAAGGAACAACAGTGAATTTATTAGAAAATGTAACAACTGATGCTGATCATTATTTAGATTTTTCAATTAATGATGCACCAATGTTTGTAAATAACGGTGGAAAAACTGAAGTTTCTTTAGTTTGTAAAGGTAAAGATGATTTAGAAAGCTTAAAAAACTTACCAGCTGGTACATATGATTTACATATTACGGCAATTCCTAAATCAGCTAAACCGGATCCAAAAGATCCAAATCAATTAGACCGAACACAAGCTTACGTTTTAAATCGTAAAACGGTTAAATTGATAATAGTTGAAAGTGATAAGAACATTTTACAAGAAAAAATAGCTGAAGCAGAAGCATTATTGCTTAAAACAGATGTTTATACTGAAAAAACGCTTGATTATTTAAATAAAAGTGTTAACTGGGCTAAAGAAATAAATGATGATGTTAGTGCAAATCAAGAATATATTGATAGTGCAATTGCGTTATTAGATGATAGTATGGCTCGTTTAAAAGAAAAGTAGAAATAAAATTAAGAAAGGGAAAAGAGTATGAAGAATAAAAAAATGATGCGGAAAATCGCAGCTGCAGCAATGGCTGGTGCTTTGGTTCTTCCAGCAACAGTATCTTCAAGCAAGGCTCAAACATTAGATGGCTGGGTTGATGATAGTCAGCTAAATAATAGTGAAGTTGCTGCTCCTGAAGCATATGGGCCAACACCAGATGCTTTGCAATATGAATATCAAAAACAAGAACTAGCTGCATTTTGTCATTTTGGTCCTAATACATTCAATGAAATTGAATGGGGTGAAAACTATGGAAATACACCTCCAGCTGAAATTTTTACATTAGGTCCAAATGATGATTTTGATGCTGAAACTTTAGTGGAAACATTAAAAAATGCCGGATTTAAACGCTTAATTGTTACAGCAAAACATCATGATGGTTTCTGTATCTGGGCTAGTGAATATACTAAATATGATGTTGCTAGTACTAATTATAAAAATGGTGAAGGTGACATCTTAGCTGAAATTTCTAAAGCATGTAGTGATTATGATATGGATATGGGACTTTACTTATCACCATGGGATATTCATGATCAAAGCTATGGTTATTTTGATAAAGATGGTAATGCTTTAGTTGGATCTGATGGACAGCCATTAAATGGAATGAGCTGGGAAGAAGTAGAAGAAAAAGATGTTTATGATTACAATGAATATTATCGTAATCAACTAGAAGAAATATTAGGTAACGATAAATATGGTAATAAGGGTGAATTCGTAGAAATCTGGATGGATGGAGCTAAAGGTTCAGGTTATAAAACACAAAATTATAATTTTGATGACTGGTTTGCAACTATCCAAAAATACGAAGGAAAAGAAGCGGGTAGAGAAGCTGATTGTTTGTTGTTTGGTTCTGGTGCTAAAACAACAGTTAGATGGATTGGAAATGAGTTAGGATTTGCTCCAGATACTAACTGGGCTCAAGCAAAACTTATTTACAAAGATGGAAAAGCAACTGATATTGATACTGGTTGGGATGAAAGCACTGGTTATGCAGCTGGATATCCTGATGGAGATGTTTGGACAGTTCCTGAATGTGATGCCAGAATTACTTCTGGATGGTTCTGGGGAAATACTAAAAAGACTCCAAAATCAATGGAAGAACTTTCAGAAATGTATTTTAGATCAGTTGGTCATAATGGAACATTGTTATTAAATGTACCACCAAATGACGAAGGAAAATTAGATAAAGCGATTCAAGAAAGAATTGTTGAATTTGGTAATGCCGTAAAAAATACTTTTAAAACTAATAAAGCAGAAGATAAAGCTGCTTATGCTGATACTGTATTAGGTAATTCTAAAGCTTATTCAGCTTCAAATGTTTTAGATGGTGATCAAGATACATACTGGACTCCAGAAGCTGGAAATAGTATGGGAAGTGTTTTAATTGATTTAGGAGAAACAACTAATTTTGATGTTGTTTCAATTGAAGAAGCAATTCAATTAGGACAAAGAATTACTAATTATAAAGTTGAATATAGTAATGATTTACAAAGCTGGGAAACAATGGATGAAGGAACTACTGTTGGATCTAAACGATTAAGCAGAACTTCACCAGTTAAAGCTAGATATGTAAAAGTAACAGTATCTACAAATGAAGATACTTCACCATTAATTAGTGAAATCGGTGTTTATAAAGCAACAGGTGGATTAGAATTAAATTCATCTGTACCTGAAGGATTAACAGTAGTTGATAATACTGATAAAGACACTAGTGATGGATTTGGATTTACATATAATAATAGTTGGGTCCAAGAAAAAGGTAAAGATTTTATCAATGGTACAAGTATGTACGCAAATGAGGGTAGTGAATTAACATTAAATTTCCATGGTACAAAAGCTTACTTGATGGGAACATTAGATCCAAATCATGGTAAAGCAATGATTAGTGTTGATAATGGTCCAGAAGTTGAAATCGATACTAAAGCTAGTAAGCGTAGTGTTGGAAATGTTCTTTATGCATCAGATGATCTTGAAGATGGTGATCATACACTAACTTTAAGAGTAGTAAGTGATGCTATTGGAATTGAAGCGGCAGCAGTAATTGATAATCAAGGTAAAGGTATGTTCGAATTTGAACATAATGCTTATCGTGTTTTAGAAGCAGAAGATGAAAGTGCTACTTTAGAACATAAATTAACAGTTAAACGTGTTGGTGGAACTAACGGTGAAGCTGTTGTACAAGTTGAAAACAATCCAGGTACAGCAATGCAAGGTAACTATGATGCTAACTTAAGTGGTGGAACTTTAACATTTGCTCCTGGAGAAAATGAAAAACAAGTTAGTTTATATACAAAATATGATAGTCGTATTCAAGGTGATACATCATTTACAATGAATTTAGTTAACGCAACAAATGATGTAATCATTGGATTTAATAAAGTTGCAACAATCACAATTGAAGATCGTGATGTTAAAACTAAAGAACAATTAGCTGAGTTAATAGCTCAAGGTGAAATATTAAATACTCAAGAATACTTATATGTTTCTGGATGGGATGCTTTCCAAGATGCTTTCAAAGCAGCTAAAGAAACATTAGCAGATAGTGATGCTACTATTATTCAATATGGTAATGCTTATCGTAATTTAACTGTAGCAATTAATGGATTAGTAGTTCGTGATAATTATAGTGAAGAAGATCCATTTATTATGCCAGTTAAAAAAGATGAAACAAAAGTTCTTGAAGCTGAATTAGCTACATTAAAAAATACTGGTGAAAACGAAGAATATGTTTTAGCTGTTGAAGAACGTGATTGGGCAAGTAATAAAAAGATTATTAACTGCTTCAATGCCGGTGATCAAATTGAAGTACCATATAACGCTTCTAGAGCAGGTAAATATAAAGTAGTTTTAACATATCGCAGTGGTAGCGAAGAAAATAGTTTTGATGTTAGTGAAGTAGATGGAAAAATTAAAAACGTATCAGTTGTAGCTGGAAATGATGATGCAACTGTTACAAAAACAAAAGAATTTGAAATTGAAGTTGTTGAAGCTGGTGCTGGAACACTTGTTCTAACTGCTGGTACTAAAAATGGACCACAATTAGATAAATTAGATATTACAGCAAGTGATTTAAATTGGAAAGAATTTACAATTAAAGCAACTGCTGGAACTGGTGGTACAATTACTCCTTCAGGAGATAACGTTTATACAGAACTTTCTGATGTGACATATACAATAACACCAGATAATGGTTATGAAATTGAAGATGTAAAAGTAAATGGTGAATCTCAAGGAGCTATTACTTCTTATACATTTACTGAACTTTCAAAAGATAGTACTATTGAAGCAACATTCAAATTTAAATACTACAATGAAAGTACACCATTTGAATTCCCTGAAAAAATTGGTTCTGAAAATAAAGTTACTTTAGAAGCTGAAAAAACGGAATTAATTAATACTGGTGATGCAAATGAACAATGGAAATTAGGAATTGAATCTGGCACTTGGGCTAGTGGTGGTCAATTTGTCAATTGCTTAAATAGTGGCGATCAATTAGTTATCCATTATAATGCTCCTAATGCAGGAATTTATCAATTCACAGCTACATATCGTAGTGGTTCTGATACTAATAAATTAGTATGGTCTGGTGATAAAGTAATTAGTAGTGAAGTTGCAGCAGGTAACAGTGATGCTTCTGTTGTTAAAACTGTTGATTTCTTAGTTGAAATAACTGAAGCTGGTAAAGGTAAAATTGTATTTACTGCACCAAGTACTAATTCACCTCAATTAGATAAATTTGATATTGTTTATTTCAGTGATAAAGAATCTATGGCTAGAGCTGACTTAAAAGCTTTAATTGAAGATGCAAAAGCTATTTTAGAAAATGCATCTGATTATCAAACTGCAACAATTGAAAATTTAAAAACAGTATTAGCAAAAGTTGAAGAAGTTTATGAAAATGATGAAGCATCAGTTGAACAACTTGAGCAAGCAAAAGCTGATTTACAAACAGCAATTGATGGTTTATTAGAAGTTGTTGATAAAACTGAATTAGCTCAATATATTGCAAAAGTTCAAGAAATTGTTGATAATATTGATGATTATTCTAAATATAGTGTTTATGGATTAGAAGAAAACTTAGCTAAAGCTAAAGAAGTATATAATAATGAAAATGCAACTGAAAATGAAGTAGCAGCTATGGTTAGAACATTAAAATATGGTGTTGAAAACGCTCGTAAAAAAGCATTTATTGAAGATTTAGAAAAATTAGTTGCTCAAGCAAAAGCAATTGATTTAGAAGGATATACACCTGCAAGTGTTGATGTCTTTGAATTAGTATTATCTGATGCACAAACATTATTAGATTCAGATTTAAGTTTTGAAAATCAAGATAGTGTTGATAAAATGTATGATCGCTTATCTAAAGCAATTAATTTATTAACAAAAATTTCTGATTTAGAAGAAGATCCAGGTCAAACACCTGACAAACCAGGAGATAAACCAGGTTCTGGAGATTCTGGTGATAATAATAACAACGGATCTCAAAATCCTTCTAACGGAAATAATGATAGTAGTAATCCTGGAAATGGTAATGCAAGTAAAACAGGTGATGATATCAATATGGCACCATTTATGGTTTTAATGGCTTTAAGTTGTTTAGGTGCATGGGAAGTTTTAAAAAGAACAAAAGAAATTGATTATTAAGATTTATAATAAGACATTCCTTAAAAAATGATTCTATGATTAAAGAAGATGGAAGTGTTGCTATTATTTAGCTAACACTTCTGTTTTTGTTTTGCTCAGATGATTATCAAATTTAATGATTAGTATAAGATATGGAGAATTATATATATTATGTAAAATTATTCTCAATTTTATATAAAAATGTAAACTATATGTTATAATTTTAGCCATGAAATATGTTGCTTAAGATATTTTATATTAACAAATTTGATATAGGAGCATAAAACAATGACAGGAATATTTAAATATGAAAAAATAGAACATGATCATAATTTACCAACCAAATTATTAGATTTTTATTTTGAAGATTATCAAGGGGATTTTGTTGATAAGCATTGGCATCGTAGTATTGAGATACTTGTGCCATTATTTGGAAGTTTCAATCTATGGGTAGATGGAAGTGAAATATTATTAAAAGAGGGCCAATTATATATTGTCAATTCCCAAGTTATTCACATGATTATTCCTAATAATAAAGAAAGATATTATAAAGGATATGCTTTGCAAATTGATTATGATTTTATCAAGAAATGTTATTTAGAAATTGATGATATTTATTTTAAACAACCAAATAGTATTAATAACAGAATAATTTTAAATAAAGTTTTAGAAATTATTAAATATTATGATGATACTAATCAATATAATAGTGTTCGATTAATTAGTGTTGTTGAAATGTTAGTATTTTTATTGTTAGATAATTTGGCATGTAAGAAAAATGATAATTTGAAAATAAAGAATAATAAATATAAAAATAGAGTAATCGAGATATTAAAATATATTGAAGATAATTATACTGAGGATTTATCAGCAATAATGATAAGTAAAAAGTTTGATGTTTCTGAAGGGTATTTATATAAAATCTTCAAAGAAAATCTTAATATATCGCTAAAGCATTATATTAATCAAGTTAGATTAGATCATGCCAAAAATGATTTGATCAATAGTGATTATCCCATTATCGATATTGCAATAATGAGTGGATTTCCTAATGTGAAATCGTTTAATAATTGTTTTCGGGAAAAAATGGGAATTTCACCGAAAGAATATCGAAAAAAGATGAGAAAATGACGTTTTTTTGTCAATAAAAATACCATTTTGAAAGCGCTTAACGAGATATAATTTTTATATAACCAAGGATAAAAGAAAGGGAGGTAAAAACAAAATGGTTAAGAAAGCTAAAAAAACATTAAGCTTGTTAGTCAGCGCGATGATGGTTTTTGGGTTAACTATCACTCCTACATATGCAGCCGATGGTATAATAGCGACTGGAAACCAAAAGGCTTATGTAGTTGGCGATGACTGGGGTCCAGGTGTCAGCAAAACAATTATTACTCTTGACAAAACAGTTGACCCTGAATCAGTACAGCCAAGTGATTTTAGTGTATCGCAAGGGTTAAATGGTACTTATAGTGATAGAACAATTGAAAATGCTTATGTTTCTGATGCAAACGGAAATCAAGTAAGTGAAGCTTCTAATATTGTTACTATTGAAATGGCTATTAACCCTAATGAAGGTAATCCACTTGTTTGGAATGGTAATACTTGGCGTAACAATTGGGCTGAGCCTTATGAACTAAACGTAAGTTTAGTTGATGGAGCAACATTAACTGCCGGTGATGAAGTAATCACTTCATTAAATGTTGAACCAGTTATTGATGTTGCTGGAGATGACATGATTTGTCCTCAATTAGATGGTTTTGATATTGATGTATATACTTATGGTGATGCAACATTATCATATGCATTGTATACACCAGAAGCAGATGATCATAGCAATGCTCTAATTATCTGGAATCATGGTATTGGAGAAACTGGAACAGATGTTAAAATTGACTTATTAGGTAACAAAGTTACTGCGTTAGCAGATGATGAATTCCAAACTGCTATGGACGGTGCTTATATTTTAGTACCTCAAAGAAGTGGTGGTAGTGATGTTAATGAAGCAATTTATCAATTAGCTAATAAAGTGTTAGCTGAAAATAGTGATATTGATCCTGATAAAGTAATTGTTGGAGGATGTTCAGCAGGTGGAGCGACTACAATGCAATTATTATTTGCCCATCCAGAGTTTTATGCTGCAGCTTATCCAATCTGTCCTGCAACTTCAAGTGCGAGTGTTAGTGATGAAATGATTGAATCAATTAAAGATGTACCAATTTGGTTTATCCATGCTTTAAATGATACAACATGTGATCCACAAGCTAATAGTATTCCACTTGCGGATCGTTTGAAAAAAGCGGGAGCAGAAGTTCATGAAACATACTTTGATGATGTACATGATACTACAGGTCGATTCTTTGATGATGAAAATGGAGAGTTATCATTAGTTGATACTGGTAAACCTTATCAATATGATGGTCACTGGTCATGGACATATTTCTATAATAATTTATGCCAAGATGTAAATGGTACAAATTTATGGAACTGGATGGCAGTTCAAGATAATTCAAATGGTGTTGTTGGAACTCAAAAAGCCTATGTAGTCGGTGATGACTGGGGTGCTGGTGTTTCAAAGACAATTATTTCTTTCAATAAAACTATTGATGCTGATTCAGTAGACAAAGATGATTTTGAAGTTGTTCAAACATGCAATACTACTGTCAGTGATCGTACTGTTTTAGATGCTTATGTATCTAACGAAAATGGTGATAAAGTGACAACTGATTCTAATTATGTAACAGTTGAAATGTATATTTCACCTAATGAAGGTAGTCCTATTGTCTGGGATCAACCAAGTTTCAGCAATAGTTGGGCTAATCCTTATAAATTAGATGTTAATTTAATTGCTGGTGCTACTATAGCTAGTGGTGATGTTACAATTAGTACAATCTATGTTGAACCAACAATCGACGTTGCTGGTGATGGCAAGATTTGTCCACAAATTGAAGACTTTGAACAAGGTGAATTTGCATATGACAATGCAACTGTTCAATATGCATTATATTCACCAGAAGCTGATGATCATAGCAATGCTTTAGTTATTTGGAACCATGGTGGTGGAGAATTTGGATATGATGTAGAAATTCCATTATTAGCTAATAAAGTTACGGCTTTAGCGGATGATGAATTCCAGGATACTATGAATAATGCTTATATTTTAGCTCCACAAAGACAGCCTGGAACTGATAATGATAAAAATGCTGAAACTATTTATCAATTAGTTTTAAAATTATTAAGAGAAAATCCTGATATCGATCCTAATAAGGTGATCGTTGGTGGATGTTCTGCTGGTGGTTTGATGACAATGACAATGTTATTTGCTCATCCAGATTTATATGCCGGGGCATTTCCAATTTGTGCTGCATATAATCCAGAAGATGCAACTGACGAAATGATTGAATCAATTAAAGATGTGCCAATTTGGTTTATCCATGCTGAAAATGATGATACTGTCTCTGTAGACTATAGTAAAACATTTGAAAGTAGATTAGAAGCAGTTGGTGCTGAAGTTCATACTTCATATTTTGCCGATGTACATGATACTAGTGGTAGATTTGATGATGAAGATGGTAATCCTCATCAATATTCTGGTCATTGGTCATGGGTATACTTTGACAACAATGAATGTGTAGACGAAAATAATTTGAATTGCTGGCAATGGATCTCTCAACAAACTAAACTTGACAATAATGTAGCAAGTGGTAGTCAAACTGCTTATATTATTGGTGATGATTGGGGACCAGCTGTAAGTAAAACAATCGTAGAATTTGATAAAGTTATTGATTCTGCTTCATTGAATGCTAGTGATTTCTTAGTAACAGAAGAAAAACAAGCTACTGTTGACTGGGGAACTGGTGAAGTTGGTATTGCAAGTGCTCAACGTCAAGTAACTAAAGTCTATCCTTCTGATGCTAATGGTAATGCTGTTGATGGTGATTCTAAATATGTAACAATTGAAATGTATGTTGATCCAAATACAGGTTCACCATTTATATATAATGTAAATAGTGGATTTAATAGCTGGTGTGAAACTTATCGTTTGTTGATTAGATTAAATCCTGGTGAAGTAGTTACAAGTGGCGGTGAAGCTTTAACTTCAGTTGATGTCAAAGCTGATATCGATGTTGCTGGTGATGAAAAGATTGTTCCTCAGGTAGATGGAATCTTTGATCTTGATCAAAAATATACAGCTAGTGATGGAACATTATATAACTATGCAACTTATACACCTGAAAAAGATGATAAACAAAATGCTTTAGTTATCTGGTTACATGGTGCTGGTGAAGGTACAAATAATGGAAAAAATGATTCTTATATCGATTTACTTGGAAACGAAGTTACAGCATTTGCAAGTGAAGAATTCCAAAGTGAATTTGATGGAGCATATGTATTAGTACCTCAAGCTGCAACTATGTGGATGGATGGAGGTAACGGAGTTTACCAAAATGGTGATTTAGGTTCTATTTATACTGAAAGTTTAATGGAATTTATAAAAGACTATGTAGCTAATAATCCTGATGTTGATCCAAATAGAATTATCATTGGTGGATGTTCAAATGGTGGATACATGACTATGGAAATGATTTTAACATATCCAGATTATTTCGCAGCTGCATTCCCAATTTGTGAAGCATTCCAAGATCAATATATTACAGATGCTCAAATTGAAGCAATCAAAGATATGCCAATCTGGTTTACATATGCTAAAAACGATACAACAGTAAATCCAACATTATGTGCTGAACCAACAATCGAACGCTTATTAGCTGCCGGAGCTCAAAATATTCATGTATCAGCATTTGATGATGTACATGATACTACTGGAAGATTTGTTAATGCTGATGGTACACCATATCAATATAATGGGCACTGGTCATGGATTTACTTTGATAATAATGAATGTATCGATGGAGAATTAACTGCATGGCATTGGTTAGGACAACAAGTTAAGAGTGCAAGTAGTGTAGATACTCCAACTGAGGTAACTAAACCATCAACTGGTAGTGGTTCTACAACTACATCTACAGCAGTTAAAACTGGTGATGATTTATCATTATTAGGTTTAGGTGTCTTAATGGCATTGTCTGCAACAACTTACACAGTCGCTAGAAAAAGATATCATTAATAAATGAGCAACTCTATAATAACTTGAAGTAAGTTATTTACCATATCATGTAAAGGACAGGAGTGTAGCTATTATTTAGCTGACACTTCTGTTTTTGTTTTATAATATAAAAAGACAATAGATTTTAAAATTATATGGTATTTTATTGTCAAAAATGGGAAATTATCTTATACTAAGGGAGATGTTGAAAGGGAAAAATGATGATGAAAAAGATGACTTTAAGAGGGAAAATTACAATATTAACAATTGGACTAGTAATAGTTGTTGGAGTGATAGCTGGTTATTTTTTATTAAGAGATCCACTTGTTTTTAAAGAAAAAGAAGTGGAAGTGGAAATTAACGAAAACTTCGATGCTTTAAAAAATATTAAAGAAGTTCGTGATGGTGATATTAAAGATGTCAAAGTTGATGATTCTAATGTTAACTATGATAAATTAGGGGAGTATCAGCTGGTTTATCAATACCATGATGAAGAATACTCAATTACTATTAATGTTGTTGATACTACAAAACCAAAATTTGATATAGTTGATTTAGATCTTGATTTAGGGATGAAGATAGATCCAGCCAGTATGGTAACAAATATCAAAGATGCAACTAAAACTAAGGTGAAATTTAAAGAAGAATATGATTTTAGCCAGGAAGGGGTTATTGATGTAGTTGTTCAAGTAATTGATGAAGGTGGGAATATTACTGAAAAGAAAGGAAAAGTTAATCTTGTAAAAGATGACCAGGCACCTAAAATAAGTGAATTACCAGTAATTACAATTGTCAAGGGCAATACAATTGATTATAATCAGGGCGTTACTATTAGCGATAATCGTGATCCTAATCCAGTTTTAGATATTGACTCAAGTCAAGTCGATATAAATAAAGTAGGTACATATATTGCAGTTTATACAGTTAGTGACCGTTCAGGAAATAAAATAGAAAAAAAGCGTAAAATAAAAGTAGTTGAAAATACAACAATTGGACACAATGAACAAAATGGTGAAAAAATAGTTAATTTAACATTTGATGACGGTCCATCAGCTAATACGCAAAAAATCTTAGAGATTTTAGATCGTTATAATGTCAAAGCAACATTTTTCGTTACTGGAAATAATCAGGCATATAATCATTTAATTAAAGCGGCCCATGACAAAGGGCACACAATTGCTTTACATACATATTGTCATGATTATCCTAAAATATATGCTTCAACTAGTGCTTATTTTGATGACTTAACAAAAGTAGGAAATATGGTTAAAGATTTAATTGGACATGTTCCTAAATATGTTCGTTTTCCTGGTGGGGCTTCAAATACAGTTTCACGTAAATACTGTCCAGGAATAATGAGTGTTTTATCAAAAGAACTGATTGCTCGTGGTTATCAGTATTATGATTGGAATGTAGATTCAACAGATGCTTCTGGTAATAATGTACCAGTTAGTAAAATCGTAGCTAATGCAACAAATAGTAATGCTAATAACATTAATATTTTATTTCATGATACAGCAGCTAAGTCAACTACAGTTCAAGCGTTACCAGCGATAATTGAAAATTATTTATCAAGAGGTTATCGCTTTGAAGCAATTAATGATAGTTCATTTGTGCCACATCAAAAAGTAAATAATTAGTATTTTAAGGCTTAACTTTTACAAGTTAAGTCTTTTTGTAAATAAAAATATCTAAAGCTTAGCTTTAGATATTATTGACAGATCCATTTAAAGTAAATAAATGGCATATTAGCAAACATTGAATATCGTGGTAATAAATATTGATTATCTTTTCTTGTCATATTACGGTTTTGGTTGTAACCAAAAGCTAGCGATACATTTTGTTGTTTTAAAACACTAAAGGACTCTTCACTAGCAACACCGTAAGGAAAAGCAAAATATTTACTGCTGACAATATTTTTATTTTGATTAAAATCATCATTTATTTGTTCTTTTGATAATGTTTCAATCATTTTTAACGCTTTTTGACAATGATGAAAATTGTATGAATGCGAATAATATTGAACATTTTCATCATTGATTAAGTCTTCTTTTTTCAAATATTTAGGATTATCAATAGTTGTTTTATATCCGATAACAAAACAGGTTGCTTGAAAATTATATTTCTGTAAAACTTTTTTTACAATAGTATTGAAACTTTTATATCCATCGTCAAAAGTTAAAGCGACTGCTTTTTTAGGTAATTGATAACTGCCATTATAATAAGCTTCAATTTCTTGCATAGTTAATGTATGATAATTATTTTCATATAAATACTGCATTTGTTTTTCAAATTTACTAATGCTCATATGATAAATATCATGTTTATAGTTTTTCTCTTTATCTTCATCACTTACAATATCGTGGTAACCTAAAACAGGTAGACCATCAACATTTAAGTAATGGATTATTGCAATTTTTGCAGCCCAAATTAATCCAATTGCTAGATAAGCACACAGCAAAAAGCAAATAACTTTTTTTATTGTTTTCATTATACCCACCGACGACATTATAGCAATTATGCTACTATTTATCAAATTAATTTAGTTTATTTAAGGTTTATTAAGACAAAAAAATTAGGCGAATCAAATCACCTAATTTTTTTAACGACAGTGATGATTCATTTTTTTGCATCTGATTTCATTTAATTGATCAATAGCAGCAACAGCTTTATCTTTTAAAGTTTCTTCGATGGCTGCAATTGCTTGAAGACTATTAGTAACAGCTTCATTGACTTCTAATAATTCTTGTGAAGAATTAGCACAGCTTACAACTTTTTGTAATTTTTCGCCTTCAGCATTTAAAATATGAGCTAATCCAGCTTCTTGTAATGCAATAGATTGCAATATAGCTGTTAATGCGCAACCTTCATCAACTGGTGTACATTCAATGATTGGCATTCCCATTTTTATCACCTCCTATATTATAGGTTATGTAAGGTTTTTAAAGTTCTAAAGGCAAAATGGTAAAAACTAAAAAAGTATTTATAATTTTATAAGTTAACTAGTTATGTTAAAATGGAGACAATTTAGGAGGAAAGGGAAATGTATTGTCAAGTTTGTGGTCATCAGTTAATAAAAAAAAATGTGGTATTGATGGTGAAGTACCATATTGTCCTAATTGTAACGAGTTTAGGTTTGAACGTTTTAATAGTGCGATTTCTGCAATTGTTTTAAATCCTAGTAAAGATAAGATCTTGTTGATTCAACAATACGGACGAACTGATAATATTTTAATTGCTGGATATATCAATAAAGGTGAAAATGCTAAAGAAACATTAATTCGAGAAATAAAAGAAGAAACTGGATTAAATGTCAAAGAATATCTGTATAATGATAATTCATATTTTAAACCATCAGAAACATTGATTCATAATTATGTTGCTGTTGTTGATAGTGAAAATTATCAATTAACTAATGAAGTTGACCAGGCTAAGTGGTTTTTAATTAATGAAGCCGTTATGGCAATTAAGCCAGAATCGTTAGCTAAATCATTTTTATTAGAAGCGATTAATAAATTTAATTTAAAATAGCGAACTGTACTAGTTCGCTATTTTGCTGTTCAATCGATTTGCTAAAATAATGGAAATTATAATTTTTAAAGTGTCTCCTGGTAAAAATGGAATTACACACATTGTTAAAGCTGGAATTAAAGAGGTATTAGTTACATAAATAAACCATAACGTACCAATCAAATAACAAACAGCAGTTCCGATAATTAATGCTATTATTTTAAAAGATAGTTTTTCATTTCTTTTTACAATTAAAGCAATAACTAAAGCCATGATTGGAAAACTGAAAATATAACCACCACTAGGCCCTAGTAAGCTAGCTAATCCCCCGCTAAAACCACCAAAAACTGGTAAGCCAATAGCACCCATAAAAACATAAACCAGTGTACTGATAAAAGCTAATTTTGGTTTTAATAATAAGCTAACTAAATATACCCCTAAAGTCTGTAAAGTAATTGGTACTAAAGTAGGTAAGGCAATTTGAATTTGTGCCAGGATAGCAATTAAACAAGCAAACAAGGCACAATATAACATATTTTTAACTTTTGTATTCAAAATTTAATCCTCCTGGACGATTTTAGCAAACATTTTTATTCTAAACAAGAATTATTTATCTATTAAAAAAATTGTTTTATAATGGTATATAGCAGGTAATATGATGAGTTTATTAGAAAAATTAAAAGATAATCAATTGTTTACTAAAGCCCAATTACCCGTAGTAACATATATAAATGAACATAGTGAAGAAATTTCTAAAATTACAATTGGACAATTGGCCAAAAAGACCTATTCTTCAAATGCTACAATTATTAGAATTTGTCAAAAACTGGGTTATCCTGGGTTTCGAGAATTTAAATATCAGTTATTAAAAGAATTGGAATCAAATAAGTTTGTTAAACAGTCAGTAGATTTTACGAAACCTTTTTATTTATCAGAATCGGATTTTGAAATCATTAATAATTTATCATCATTATATAAAGAAACAATTGATATTATTAATGCTAATTTAGATTTAAAACAATTAGAGACAATTGTTCGAGTTATTTATCAGGCTAAAAGAGTTTTTATTTACTCAGTAGGTGATACTAGTTTAACAGTTAAAAATTTTATGAATAAGTTAATAAAAATAAATATCTATGCAATTTTAGCTACTGAATATCATGAAGAGTTATTTACTAGTAAAAATGTAACAAGTGATGATTGTGCTATTTTTGTTACATATCGAGGACAGAAAGATTTGTTTTTAAAATGTATGCAGGAAGTAAAAAAATCAGGCGCTAAAATTATTCTCATTACTGCAAATAGAGATAGTGTTTTAACAAGATTGTCCAATAATCAAATTATTTTACCAAATAAAGAGCATGATGATCGAATTGCAACTTTCTATTCTCAGCTTGCTTTTAACTATATTTTAACGGTTATTTATGCTTTGCTTCATAAAAAAGTTGAACTTTAAGTACAATTTTTTAAACAGAGTAATGATAAAAAACGGATTTTATTTCCTAAAGTAAGTCGTTTACTTTGCAAATAAAAATTACTATGCAACAATGGTTATGGCAGGTGATAAAATGAATGAAGAATTAATTACATTTTCAACTTTTAATCATAGCGATGCTTTAGATTTTGGCTTACGAGTAATTGAAATAGCTAAAAAAGAAAAATTAAAGCCATTGCGTATTCGCGTATCAATTGACGGAGATATTGTTTTTCAATATTTAATGGATGGAAAAACAAGTGATTTATGGTTAAATCGTAAGGAAAATACTGTATTAAAAACTAAACAATCATCAATGAATGTTTTTAATAATCAAGATTTTTATAAAAATATAGTTGATGATGAAAATTATGCTATTTGTGGTGGTGGTTATCCTTTGATTGTAGCTAATGAATTTAAAGGGGTATTTTGTATATCAGGATTAGAGCACTACGAAGATCATGCATTAATTGTTCGTGTTTTAAAAGAAATGAAAAATAAATAGGAGATTAATTATGAAGCTAGGAATATTAGGTACAGGAATGATCGTTAAAGATCTTTTAACAACATATGATTTATTGGGAATTGAATATACAGCAGTTCTAGCGACTAAAGCTACTGAAGATGAAGCAAGTGCTTTAGTTGATAAATATCATTTAGATAAATATTTTCTTGACTTTGATGAGCTTTTAAAAGATGATATTGATACAGTTTATGTAGCGCTTCCAAATCATCTTCATTATAGCTTCGCTAAAAAGGCTTTGGAACATGGTAAACATGTAATTGTTGAAAAACCAATTACTGCTAATGTTCAAGAATTAAAGGAATTAATAGAAATTGCTAAAGAAAAGCAATTATTTATTTTTGAAGCGATGAATATCCATTATTTACCAGCATATCAGGCTTTAAAACAATGTTTAACAAAAATTGGACAGCCTAAAATTGTTAGTTTAAATTATAGTCAGTATTCATCACGCTATAATGCTTTTAAAGCAGGTAATATTTTACCAGCATTTGACTTTCATAAAGCTGGAGGAGCTTTAATGGATTTAAATGTTTATAATATTCATGGTTTGACTGGTTTGTTTGGTGAGCCTAAGCGGGTTAATTATCTTGCCAATATTGAAAATAATATTGATACTAGTGGAATTTTAACGCTTGATTATGACAATTTTAAAGCTGTAAGTATTGGTGCTAAAGATTGTAAAGCACCAGTGATGTTAACTTTCCAAGGTGATGGTGGTGTGATTAAAATTGATACCCCAATCAACCAATTAACTAAATTTGAGTATATAAATAATAATAATGAAGTAGAAACTGTAGATTTAAATGAAGGTAAACATCGTTTGTATTATGAATTTAAAGAGTTTATTCGTATGATTGAACAGAATGATGTTACTAAAGCAGCAAAAATGATGGAAGTAAGCTTAACTGTAAGTAAAATAATGAATGAAGCAAGAAATCAAGAAGGGATCGTGTTTGATAATGACAGATAAGTTAGTAGTGGGATTTATTGGAAATGGTAAAAGTGCTAATCGTTATCATATTCCATTCATTTTAACAAGAAAAGATAAAATTGAAATTAAAAAAATTTATACAATAGACCAAAAGAAAGATAGCTGGGCTAAAATTCCAGGAGTAATTTATACTGAGGATTTAGATGATTTATTAAATGATCAAGATATTGATGTCATTGTAATTAGTACACCATCTAATGTTCATTATGAATATGCTAAGATTGTTTTAAATGCTGGAAAGAACTGTATTGTTGAAAAGCCATTTGCTAATACTTATGAAGAAGCTAAAGAAATTTTTGATTTAGCTAAGGAAAAAGGGTTAATGGTACAATGTTATCAAAACCGTCGCTTTGACAGTGATTTTTTAACTGTTCAAAAAGTAATTGAATCTGGTAAATTAGGGGATTTGTTAGAGTTAGAAATGCATTTTGATTATTATCGTCCTTATATACCAGAAAGTGTTCATGAATTTAGCAGCATTAATTCATATTTGTATGGTCATGGTTGCCATACTCTTGACCAGGTAATTAGTTATTTTGGAAAACCTGATCATGTTCATTACGATGTTCGTCAGTTATTAGGTTCTGGCAGAATGAATGATTACTTTGATTTGGATTTATATTATGGAACATTGAAGGTATCAGTAAAATCAAGTTATTTCCGTGTTAAAGAACGACCAAGTTTTGTAGTTTATGGTAAAAAAGGAATGTTTATTAAAGAAAAGAAAGATAAACAGGAAGAACATTTGAAATTATTCTATTTACCAGGTCCTGGTCATGAAGATTTTGGTGTTGATTTACCAAGTGAATATGGAACATTAATTTACTATGATGATCAAGGGAATTATCATGAAGAAAAGGTTCCATCAGTAAAAGGTGATTATGGTTATTATTATGATGCTTTATATGATACATTGAAAAATAATCAGGAAGTACTTGTAAAACCAGAACAAACATTATTACAAATTAAAATATTAGAAGATGGAATTAAAGGTCTAAAATAAAATGTCGCACTAGCGACATTTTATTTTGTTTCAATAGTAAAAAGAAATAGAGCAATTAAATATTCCTTTAAAAATATATTGCTAATTAAACCAGGTTCAATTGGTTCATTGATTTTTAGTGCATGATAAAAAGCACAAATAGCATCTTTACTGCTTAATGTTTTAATAGTTGCCAATAATTCTTTAATAGTAATATCTTTAAAACGATTTTTTAATAGTTTATAACGTTGTTGGTATTCTTTTTTAAAAACATCATTTATTTCTTTACATACTTGATCTAAATCGTATAAAAGATCATTTTGATAATTATATTCCGTCATTGCTAATTCTAATGATCGAATGAAATAATCTTTAATAGTTAATTGATTTAAATAGATGTCTTTTTTTAATAAATCGGTTAATGGTGTCGAAGAGCTATTAATTGTTTTAGTTACAATACTTTTATTGATTGAATCTTCGTAATTAAGAATTAATTGATATAATTTTTTGATAATATTTTTATTAGGATATGACTTTTTAAAATTATATAAATAGCCATCAATTTTTTTAAATGTTTTTAAAGTATCATAATAACCAAGTTTAATTCGCCAATCTAGAATGTTACGATTAAAATCTAAAAATCCTCCTAAATCATAACTTGGTCGAATAAACGTAATATTAGGTCGATTTGTAAAATGTAAATGTGTTGGCTCACGTTTTAATTCAATAGCAATTATTTTTTCAGCACCCATTTTTAAAGCTAAAGATATCGGTAAATTATCATAATATCCACCATCAAGATAGCCCTGATTATCAATATAATAAATAGGAAAAGCGGGAAAACAAGCAGCTGAAGCTAAAGCGTAATCAACTAGTGGTGTTGGCTGCATTTGTTTTTTAGTAATTTCTAATGGTGTAAGTTTAGGATATTTAACAGTAACAATACCATAATCAATATTACTTGAAAAAGCTTTAGGTTCATTGTACAAATTATAAACTAGATTTTTTAGTGGTGTAATATCAGCACCTTTTTCATTAATAAATGATTTAAAAAAAGGTTTGATTAAGTTGCTTTGTGAAAGCATTGATTCAATTGAAAAATCAAAATTTACCGGATTTGTAAAGATATCACTGATCTTCATTTGATCCCATAATTGATAAAGTGCCTGGTAGTCTTTTTGAACAACAAGTAAACCATTTAAAGCCCCGATTGATGTTCCAGTTACAATATCAAAATCATATTCTAATTCTTGTAAAGCTTTAATACAACCAGCCTGATAGGCCCCTTTAGCGCCCCCACCAGCTAAAACTAATGCCTTTTTCATTGGATACCACCTCTTAATAATTATACGAAGACTCATTTAAAAAATCCATCTTCTTTATTAAATGAGACAATTAATTTTAAAACTAACAAGAATTTGATATAATGAAAAACAAGGAGGAATAGAAAATGAAAAATGTAGTAAAAACAAATAAAGCTCCAGGAGCAATTGGACCATATAGTCAAGGAATTAATGTTGGTGATTTATATTTCTTTTCAGGACAAATCCCATTAAATCC
>NZ_NFLA01000119.1:0-655 GCF_002160675.1 Erysipelatoclostridium sp. An15 | reverse complement strand
TAAATTAGTAGTTCTAGTTCCTCTAAAGAAAGGATCATCAAACATGTTATCAAAAACATCATCAAAAGTTGCAAATCCAGGTAGTAATTTCATATAAATCATCTCCTTTTAAATTTATTTTTCGAAATTACTTCATGAATAAATCATCTTCATCATAATATTCTTATTTTTAGCATCAACTATAGTGAAAATGTTAACTAAAATTATTCAATTGGAATAAAATTACTTTTTGTTTCTACTTGTTTTGGTGCTTCTTTAGGCAATGTAATAATCAACTCACCATTGTTATAACTTGCTTTAATATCTTCTTGTTTGATATCATCACCAACATAGAAGCTACGTGAACAAGATCCTGAATATCGTTCGCGACGAATGATATTACCATCATTGTCTTTTTGATCGTTATCATTAGATTTTTTAGCACTGATATTTAAATATCCATCATGTAATTCAATAGAAATATCTTCCTTAGCAAAGCCAGGAACTTCCATTTCTAATTGATAGTTATCACCGATTTCTTTAACATCAGTTTTCATTAAATTAGTAGTTCTAGTTCCTCTAAAGAAAGGATCATCAAACATGTTATCAAAAACATCATCAAAAGTTGCAAATCCAGGTAGTAATTTCATATAAATCATCTCCTTTTAAATTTATT
>NZ_NFLA01000118.1:0-670 GCF_002160675.1 Erysipelatoclostridium sp. An15 | reverse complement strand
AACTACCAGCTTGACTTCTATGTGGACAATAGCTGGGGCTGGCTTCCGTGGAACTGGCTGGACGGTATCGGGAAGTCCGTACAATACGGGCTTTACTGTATCACCAACTTTATCTGGACGATAAGCCTGTATCTAAGTAACGCCACAGGGTACGTCGTCCAGCAGGCGTATAAGCTGGACTTTATCAATGACATGGCAGACAGTATCGGCAAGAGCATACAGACCCTAGCGGGCGTTATAAAAGTTAAAATAAGATTACCCAAATTGTTGCAGATAAGTGGTTACACTTTGCATTAATCAGGGTAATCTTTTTTGATATAATTCTTTCCTGTAAAGGAGTGAATTATATTGAATACAGCAGTCATTAAAATAAATAATTTGGATCAGGCTCTAATGTTAAGCAGAGCCTATAAGGAAGGAGAAATTAAATTGAATGTTTCTAAACTTGCAAGAGAATTAAACTGTAGCCGAAAAACACTAAGCAGAAGGCTAAACGGTATCGCACCTAAAAAAACAAGAAACAGAAAAAGATATTTAGATGATTATAAAGATCTTATATACAAATATTTGTGTGATGAACAGAGAAATTTTGATTATATCGATCATATTTATTATTTTATGAAACGTGAACATGGTATCACCTGTACACGTTCGACATTTTTCAGATACA
>NZ_NFLA01000117.1:0-673 GCF_002160675.1 Erysipelatoclostridium sp. An15 | reverse complement strand
ACCAACATATATACCATTTATGGAGAAATATTATCAGGCATATGGAGAATACCCGGAAAAAACACCAGCAGATGCCGGATATGGAAGTTATGATAATTACATGTTCTGTAAAAAACATGAGATAGATTTATATATGAAATATTCGGGATATTATAAAGAACAGGAAAAAAAGACAGAAAAGAATCAATTCAAGGTATCTCAAATGCGGCAGGAAGATGGAAGTTATGTGTGTCCACAGGGATATAAATTTGAATTTGTGAGAGAAACGATCAATACCAAAGGGCAATATAAGAAAGTAAATCAGATACTGGAAAATAAACATTGTAAAGGATGCCCGTTAAAATCAAAGTGTACAAAAAGCAAAGGCAACCGAAAAATAACAAATAATGAAAAATTAAATCAGATGAAGAAAGAAGTAAGAGATAATCTGGCTAGTGAAGTAGGAAAAGAATATATAAAATGGAGACAGATATATTCAGAAGGAGTATTTGGGATATTAAAGGAAGATCATCATTACTCAAAATTAAGAAGAAGAGGAGAATCTGGAGTCAAATTAGAAATAACGCTGGTCGCAATAGGATTTAATATTAGAAAATATCATAAAATGATGATGGAGAAGCGAAAAAAAGAAGCTCTAATTAATTAAAAAGATCCAAAAAGTCCTTGAAAAAAA
>NZ_NFLA01000116.1:0-680 GCF_002160675.1 Erysipelatoclostridium sp. An15 | reverse complement strand
TATAATAATGGTTATTATGATGAAATGGTTGATTTTTTAAGAAGTATCTTTTCATCAGCTCTTAAAACCAATGATGCATTGGAAAGAGGGATACTTACTGGCTGTTTACGAATCGCCAAGGAAAGCATCTTTACGGGATTAAATAACTTTACAGTAAGATCAATAACGAGCCAGTATGCTTGTGATTGTTTTGGTTTTACCCAAGAAGAAATCGATAATTTATTAGATTATTATGATCTGATAAATAAGCGCGATGAGATAAAAGACTGGTATGATGGTTATTTATTTGATAAAACAGAAATTTATAATCCCTGGAGCGTTCTAAATTATATAAAGGAATTATTAGGAGATAAAGATTTTCATGCAATATCCTTCTGGGCCAATACCAGCAGCAATGATTTAGTAAGACAGTATATTGAAAATGCAACAATGAAGATGAAAGAAGAGTTTGAAGAACTGATCAATGGAAAAAGCATCATAAAAAAGATAGCACCAGAGTTAACGTATCGAGAAATGAATTTTAAAAGCAGCAAAGATATGAATGATAATGTTTATAGTTTTCTGCTGTTTACCGGATATTTAAAAATCAAAGAGAAAGTATATGAAAATAATGAACTAGTAGAAGATACCTATAAACTGGTCATTCCCAATAAAGAAGTAAAAAAGATTTATGAAAATAT
>NZ_NFLA01000115.1:0-737 GCF_002160675.1 Erysipelatoclostridium sp. An15 | reverse complement strand
TCTGCAGTTATAAACTGGGGTGAACATCGCTGGCAAAACTATGACAATCTTTATGATTTTTTTAAAGTTCAAGACATAGAAAAAATATCTACCAGTAACTTTTCAATACTGGTGGTAAATGTACTGGATATTGATTATCATTTATTTAAAGAAAAGAAAAACTATGATTTGATCAAGACTATTCAATTAATCTATAAATTTAAAGGAAAACCAAAGAAATTAAAAGGTCTAGTAATAGATAGAGATATTGCAATCATAGCAGCTAGCATAGTTAATGAAGAAAATGAGGTTTTAAAAAATATTATCTTAGAGCAAGGAGAGAAAGTGGATATGTGTGAATCATTAATGAATTTCTATAATCAAGGTATCAACGAAGGAATAAATCAAGGCATTAACTTGGGTGTTAATAAAGAAACCTTACAAAAAACAAAACAAATATTTAAACATTTTTATCCCCATGAAGATAGTAATATTTTAAATAATTTAACTAAAAAACAATTAGATACAATTTTCACAATGCTTTTAGATCAAGAACCACTTGATAAAATTAAAGGTATCATAAACAAAAAAATTGCTAGTTAGATAACTATGAGCCAGAAAGTCACTAATTAATTAGTGCAATGTCGTCAATTTAAGAAGATAAAAGGATATGTTTAGCTAATTAAGTATCTGATCATATCCTTTTCGTGTTTGAAAACGCTAAAAAAGCGTATAAATATCCCTTGATTTTTGATGAT
>NZ_NFLA01000114.1:0-850 GCF_002160675.1 Erysipelatoclostridium sp. An15 | reverse complement strand
TTTTGTAAAGAACATGGTTATGTAACGACAATGTTGAATCGTAAACGTTTTATTCGTGAAATTAATGAAAAAAATTATATGCGTCAGGAATTAGGAAAACGTTTAGCGATGAATACGCCAATTCAAGGCTCAGCTGCTGACATTATTAAACTAGCAATGATTAAAGTGGATCATTTATTACAAAAGCATAATTTAAAATCGAAGATGATTTTACAAGTTCACGATGAATTGATTTTTGATGTTTATCAAGATGAATTACAAGAAGTAATGGAAGTAGTATCTAAGGGAATGAGCAGTGCTATTAAGATGAATGTAGAATTAAAATCAGAAGGAAGTTATGCTGTTAATTGGTATGAACTTAAATAGGAGATAAATATGCCGGAATTACCAGAAGTTGAAACTGTAAGAAATACGTTAAAGAATTTTGTTTTAAATAAAAAAATAGAATCAATTGATGTAATTTACCCTAAAATTATTGAAGATGATGTTGAAACATTTGTTAATAGCTGTATAAATCAGACAATTAATGATATTGATCGAGTTGGTAAATATTTAGTTTTTAAACTTGATAATATTGCCTTTGTATCTCATCTTCGTATGGAAGGAAAATATCATTACGTCGATAGAAATGAACCTGTAAATAAACATGATCATATTATTTTTAATCTTGATAATGGTAAGCAGCTAAGATATAACGATACTCGTAAATTTGGTCGTATTAAATTAGTAAGTTTACAAAATTATCGAAATGAATTACCACTTTCAAAACTGGGGCCAGAACCGTTTGATGCAACTTGTAATGAATTATATGAAAAAATACATAAAAGTAAATTACCAATTAAACATGTTC
>NZ_NFLA01000113.1:0-974 GCF_002160675.1 Erysipelatoclostridium sp. An15 | reverse complement strand
ATCAAGACGGAGTAGAAACATTAGTAGAATATAGTAATCACTGGTCATGGATTTATACATTAAATAATAATCCACAAGATAGTGATGGAACTCATATCTGGCAATGGGCTGCTAATTATGTTGAAGAAGAAGCTAAAGATATTTATCCAGTTGAATTACATACTGAAGTAACTGATGCAGGTCAAGTTGTATCTAAAATGGTAATTGACTATGGTTCTAGTTATAAAGTAAGTGGTGTAACAAAAGATACATTTATTGTTCATGCAAAAGCTTCTACTGAAGCAATTCGTGAAGGAACTGATTTAACAGCTGGTGATTATGATATTGATCGTAAAATTGTTAAGGTAGAAACTGATGGTCAATATGTAACTGTATATTTTGATATGTCAGAAGGTGCTACTTTATCTTATTTGAGTGCTGGTAGAAATTATCCTGCTGATTTAACTTATACGGTAATTCAAAATAGTCCTATTACTTTAACTGCTGCAGATGGAAGAGTAATTGATGATATGTATTCAGCAATTTATACTGCAGATACTTCAAATATGATTGATAAAGAAACATCAAAATTCCAATCTATTATTGTTGATGGCGGAATTAACTATCAATATTATGATGCTCAAGAAGGAGATTCATTAATTGTCTGGTTCCATGGTAACGGTGAAGGAGATTATAATAATTCTCAAAATAATGTTGCTCAAATGTTAGGAAATAGAGGAACTGTTGCCTGGGCAACTGATGAAGCACAAGATATCTTTGGTGGTGCAGATGTAATGGCATTCCAAGCACCAGATACATGGTATTATGCACAACGCGATGGTTTATTAGAAAAAGCATATAATGAAATCCAGGAAATAATTAAAACAAAAGGAATAGATCCAGATAAAGTATATGTATCAGGATGCTCAGCAGGTGGATACATGACAACAAGAATGTTAATTGCTTATCCAGATTTATTTAAAGCAGCAATGATC
>NZ_NFLA01000112.1:0-1160 GCF_002160675.1 Erysipelatoclostridium sp. An15 | reverse complement strand
ATTTTAAAAGCTATGAAAAAGATATTGAAGCGATTAGCCACAGGCTTCCTTGCCTTTGCGACTATCGTTACCGCTTTGCCGACAACGGCAGTCCACGCTTCCGAGAAGCAATACTGGACGGAAAGTGCCGAGCGTGTCGGTATCATTGAAAAAGTGATGAATGACGGCTCTATCGGTTCGACCTTTAATGAGGGCTATATGAAAGTTGAGGGCGAAACCGCCTATTGTGTGGACATCAACACCAACTTCAAGAACGGCTATAAGACCAGAGCCGACGCAAGCACACGCATGAGCTACGACCAGATTTCAGATGTTGCCCTCTCTCTGGAATACGTCAAGCAGTACGCACAGAGCCACAGCGAGCTGGATTATAAACAGGTCTATCTTCTTGAACAGTGTGTCGTATGGCAGAGATTGAGCGTTCATCTTGGTTGGCAATGCGATAACGTCAGAGCTTCCTATGATGAAATTTCTAAAGCGATACAGGACGAGGTGTACGCTGGTGCGAAAGCCTTTGCCAGCGAGAACAAGGGACGCTATGAATGTGGCGGTTATATCTACTCTGGCGAGGGACAGGACATTGGACAGTTCTGGGCGAAACTTGCCGTAGGAAATGCCACCCTTAAAAAGACTTCCAGTAATGCCAGCATTACCGACGGGAACGGACTTTACTCTATCGCTGGTGCGACTTATGGTGTCTATTCTGATAAGGACTGTACGAAACAGCTTGCCACCCTTACGACTGATAACAGCGGGAACACTGATACCGTGGAAGTAAAGGCTGGCACTGTCTACATCAAAGAGCTTTCTGCTCCTGCTGGCTATAAAGTGGACAGCACTGTGTATTCCTTAAATGTGGAAGCTGGCAAGACAGCGACTTTGAACGTATCCGATACGCCAAAGGTCACAGATACACTTATTGAGCTTTTCAAGATTGACATGGAAACACAGAAAGACGCTCCACAGGGCGACGCTTCCTTAGAGGGGGCGGAGTTCACATGGAAATTCTATGCGGGACACTATACCGCTGACAATCTCCCTAGCGAGCCGACAAAAACATGGGTGACAAAGACAATCGCTGAAAAGGACAGCGACGGCACTATCCATTATGTTTCCCGCCTTTCTGATGAATACAAGGTATCTGGGGACAGCTTCTATAC
>NZ_NFLA01000111.1:0-1215 GCF_002160675.1 Erysipelatoclostridium sp. An15 | reverse complement strand
AACACTTTTTTGGACAATTTCTATGAGAACATTCTAAATTCAACAGGTGTTTTATAATCAAGTGAACCATGTATCCTGATATTATTATACCAGTTTACATAATCAAATAATTCCAGTTCCAGCTCTTCTAAACTATCAAACCTTTTATTAAATGCAAATTCCGTTTTTATAATTTTATATGTTGCTTCAGCTACCGCATTATCATACGGACATCCTTTTGTACTTAGTGATCTGGTTATATTAAATGTTTTTAGTGCTTTTTCAATTTCTTCATTTTTAAATTCACTTCCGCGATCCGAATGAAACAATTCTATCTTACTTAAATCATATTTTATTGAATAAAGTGCCTTTTCAACCAGTTCGGCATTTTTATTTTTTCCAGCTGCATATCCTACAATCTCTCTGTTATACAAGTCTAACATAAGACATATATAATTCCATTTGCCACCTACATTAACATATGTCAGATCACTGACAACTACTTTCATTCTTTTTTCCTGTTTAAAATTCCGATTAAGCTTATTATCTATACTGTCATTATTACATTTTGTTTTGTGTAGTTTATACTGCTTTACTGTATAGCTGGATACCAGGCCATTTTTCTTCATGATACGTCTGATTCTTCTTCTGCTGACGATATGGCCGCGCTTGGCTAATTCCACTTTGATCTTCCTTGAACCATAATTGTTTCGACTATTTTTAAATATTTCTTTTATTAAATCAGTTAAATCATGATCATTGGATTTTTTCTTTTTTAAATTATTATTGCGATTATAATATAACGACGATCTAGGTATATCTAATAATTTGCACATAGCGCTGATTGGATATTTATCTGCGTTGGAAATGATAATATTTATTTTCGTCCCATAATCAGCGCTGCCTGCTTTAAAATATCATTTTCCATTTTTAATCGCTGATTTTCTTTACGAAGTTTAATAAGTTCTTTTTCTGCATCGCTGCGATTATCTTCGATATTAAATGAACCGGTAGAGTTAAACTTATTAATCCATGAAGATAGAGCAGAAGGAGTTAATTCATATTCACGAATCAATTCAGCTCTAGGTTTACCACTATTATATAATTCTACAATTTTTTGTTTAAATTCATCACTATAGGTTCTTCTTTCTCTTGCCATTTTAGTTTACCTCACTTTTACTTTCTAAATTGTAACAGTTCTCTTAGAAACTGTCCAATTTAGTGTAACCTATCCAA
>NZ_NFLA01000110.1:0-1278 GCF_002160675.1 Erysipelatoclostridium sp. An15 | reverse complement strand
TTTGTGGAGTAATCATCATAAGTCGAGAGTTCCGCAAGCTGTTCTGGCGTGAGTTCTGAAAAGGAAATCTGCAAATCGTTCATACGCTGGTAGTGCTTCTGAATATTGATTGCTTCATTTTTCAAAATCTTCTTGCAGTAACAGTCAAAGACTTTCTGGACATCTTCCGGAGAAGTGGGTCTTTTCACATTTTCACCTCCTTTCGCTTGTCAAAAGGCGGTGATTGTAACCGTTCCTTCCCCCTTTCCGTCATTAATACAAATGAGAGGATATGAACTGGCAAAGTTTGAAAAAGAAATCCAGAAAAAGCAAAAAAGCCCAAGAAGTTTTGATAACCTCGTTGAGCTTTAGCGAATATAATCGACAAATATTGAGGAAATTCTACACGGAAATAGCTGTAAACTCCCTTAACATGGATTAAATTTTTTTTGATGATTTTCTTTTATGCGCTCCTGTCATTCGTAATCCTCCGTGAAGAAACCGCCTTGCCAAAATAAGGCAAATTTCAACAGGATAAGCATAAAAGATAAATCCGTCCTAATTCCGTCCAAGTTCCTGTTTTTTGGCAGTAACTAAAAAAGGTTATCACACCCAGCATAAATGCCGTGATTGCGATAACCCTGTGTATCAGATAATCTCTGTATTTTCTTTAATGAGCTGGCGAATATCGTCCTGCTTTGCTGGCGGTACTTGACTGATGAAGTCTGCCAGCCATTTATCTCTCTGTTCATAGACGTTTTCATCATCATAATAGGCTGGATAGTCTTGAAGAATATCAAATTCCCTGTCAGCCCGTTCCGCTTCATTGCACGCCAAGTCCAAATGTTCACCAATCAATTCCTGCGTATAGGAAGTATATCCCAGAGCCATAGTAATATAAGTGATACGTTCAAAATCTGTCTGTGTCATGGCTTCCTTGCCCGTCAGTAAGTTGTAGTCATGCTGTCCGCATATAGACAGAAACATTTCCTTTTGCTTCTCCGCTTGTCCCATAATAGCCACTCCTAAATCCTTAAAATTTTAACTGCCTGCTGGTAATACAGATAAATTCCTCTGGTGTAGGTGTACTGTTGCCAAACAGTCGTTTAAACTCTGCCTGCTGTTCTAGGTCGTCACTGTTCATAGCGTCTATGATTTTCCCCTGTATCTGCTCACGGACTGTTGATTAGCGAATTATATTAGCTAATTATTTTCAAATTAAATTAGTTATTTTTGAAGAAGATTTTTATAAATTAATTATGATAGTCAAATTATTTTAACTATTATATTTAAATTATT
>NZ_NFLA01000011.1:0-65364 GCF_002160675.1 Erysipelatoclostridium sp. An15 | reverse complement strand
TTGCTCTACCAATTGAGCTAAGCCGGCTTTTCTTCTTTTTTAATGGTGGAGGTTAACGGGCTCGAACCGCTGACCCTCTGCTTGTAAGGCAGATGCTCTCCCAACTGAGCTAAACCTCCTCGAACGGTACTGCTATAATATACCAAAAGATTTTAAATAGGTCAATACTTTTGTTAATATTTTTTTATTTTTTTCTAAATTTCTTTTTTCTTTCCCCTTTTACCCACTATTTTCCCATTAAATTTTATCATTTATTACTAGTAACTAAAATATTTACTAAAAATAATTAAATTCTTAGTACCTTAATATAGTTTTTTTTACTAACAATATGATAAAATAGATATAAGAAGTTCGTTTTTTTATAGAAAGGTGGTATTTTATGAGAACTTATCATGCAAATGAAATCGGTAACGTTGCCGTGTTAGGTCATTCTGGTTGTGGTAAAACCAGTATCATTGAAGCTATGGCCTATCGTAGCGGTTTAATTAAACGAGCCGGAACTATTAATGAAGGAAACACCATAAGTGATTACAGTGACGAAGAAATCAACAGAAAATCATCTGTTAATTTATCCATCATTCCGGTTGAGTGGAATAACTGTAAAATTAATTTAATCGATGTTCCTGGTACATTTGATTTCGTAGGAGAATGCGAAGCTGCTTTAAGTGTTTGCGAATCAGCATTAATAATTGATCCAGCAACACCTGGAATCAGTGCTGGTACTAAACAAGCAATGTATAAAGCTCGTGACAAAGCTAAAATAATTTATATTAATGGCTTAGATAACCCTAATAGTGATTATCCAACTAAGTTACAACAATTAAAAGATACCTATGGTAAAGTCATCGCTCCTATTCAGGTTCCAATCATGGAAAATAATAAAATGATCGGTTATGTCAACGTCGCTAAAATGGAAGGACGTATCTTTGATGGTGACCATACTATCCCAGGTGATATTCCTGAAGATTTAATGGATGAAATCTTACCAATCAAAGAAATGATTGATGAAGCTGTTGCTAATACAAGCGATGAACTATTAGAAAAATACATTAATGAAGAACCATTTACTAAAGATGAAATCTCATTAGCTTTACGTCAAGGGGTTATGTCTAAAAACTTAATTCCTGTTTTATGTGGAACTGATCAAATCGGAATTCAAATAATTTTAAACTCAATGGTTGCTTTCTTTAGTGCAGCTGGTGATATGAGCAACTCTTTAATCGTAAAAAATATCGATAAAGATGAAGAAGAAATAATAGGTTTTGATGAAAGCTTACCAGCTAGTATCTTTATTTTTAAAACAGTTGCCGATCCATTTGTCGGAAGAACATCATTATTTAAAGTAGTAACTGGTACAGTCTATAGCGGTAGTTCATTATATAACGTTAAAGAAAAAGAAGTTGAAAAAATATCTAAATTATATCAGCCAATTGGAAAAGAATTAGTTCCTGTTGATTGCTTACATGCAGGTGATATTGGAGCATTAACTAAATTATCATATTCAAAAACTAATGATACATTATGTATTGCTGGTTACCAGATTATTGTTCCTGAAATTGAATTCTCTACTCCATACTATGGAAAAGCCATCGTACCGGTAGGAAAAAGCAATGAAGAAAAGATTGCTAATGCTATTAATAAATTGTTAGAAGAAGACTTAACATTAAAATTCAATAGCAACAGCGAAACTAAACAACAATGTATTTATGGTATTGGTGACATTCATCTTGATACAATGTTAAATAAATTAAAAAATAAATTCAAAGTTGAAGCAACATTAGAAGATATTAAAATTCCATATCGGGAAACAATCAAAAAATCTGTTACCCAAAGAACTCGCTTCAAAAAACAATCTGGTGGTCATGGTCAATTTGGTGAAGTTGAAATCACATTTGAACCAACTCATAATTATGACGAATCATATGTATTCGATGAAAAAGTATTTGGTGGGGCTGTCCCTAAATCATATTTCCCTGCAGTTGAAAAAGGTTTGGCAGAAAGCGTTAAAAGCGGGGTATTAGCTGGTTATCCAGTTTTAGGTATCAAAGCAACTTTAGTCGATGGTTCTTATCACACTGTTGACTCTTCAGAAATGGCATTTAAAACAGCTACAATGATGTGCTTTAAAGAAGCCATTCCTAAAGCTAGTCCGGCTTTATTGGAACCATATATGAAAATGAAAGTTATTGTTGATGAAGCTTATACTGGTGATATCATGAGTAATTTCAATACTAAACGAGCTCGTGTAATCGGTAGCGATGTATTAAGTGATGGTTTAATTAAAATCGTAGCTGAAGCACCAATGCGCGAAGTAATGAATTACGCTGTTGATTTACGTTCAATCACTCAAGGACAAGGCGTTTTTGAAATGGAATTTTTAGATTATGAATTCGCAAGTGACGCTGTTGTTCGTGAAGTTGTAAATAAATAATAAGATTAAAATAACATTTCTATACTTTAATTAAAGAAACAAAAATGCTATTATAGAAAAAAAAGGATGGGGGTATTTTATGAATGTTTTAGTTACTGGTGGTACTGGATATATCGGTAGCCATATCTGTGTTGAATTATTAGAAGCTGGTCATGAGGTCATTGTTATTGATGATTTTTCTAACTCAAAACCAGAAGTATTAGGATATATCAAAGATATTACGGGAAAAGAAGTAAAGTTTTATGAATTTAATATTTTAGATGAAGCAAAAACTGAGGCAGTTTTTAAAGAAAATAAAATTGATGCGGTTATTCACTGTGCTGCCTTTAAAGCTGTTGGTGAATCAGTTCAAAAACCAATTGAATACTATACTAATAATTTAATGACTACATTAATTGTTAGTAAAATGATGAAAAAATATCATGTTAATCAAATCGTCTTTTCATCAAGTGCAACAGTTTACGGTGATCCTGAAACCGTACCAATTACAGAAGATTGTAAATTAGGTGATACTACTAATCCTTATGGTACTAGTAAAGCCATGATGGAAAGAATTTTAACCGATGTCCAACATGCTTGTCCTGATATGTCAGTATCACTATTACGTTATTTTAATCCAATCGGTGCTCATGAATCTGGTTTATTAGGTGAAGATCCAAAAGGAATTCCTAACAACCTAATGCCATATATCATGAAAGTAGCTACTGGTGAATTAGAATGTTTAGGTGTTTTCGGTGATGATTATGATACTCATGATGGTACTGGGGTACGTGATTATATTCATGTCGTTGACTTAGCTAAAGGACATGTAAAAGCACTTGAGCATTATCAAGCTCCTGGTGTTCACATTTGTAATTTAGGTACTGGTACTGGTTATAGTGTTCTTGATTTAGTAAAAACTTTTGAACGAGTAAATAACGTTAAAGTTAAATATGAAATCAAAGATCGTCGTCCTGGAGATATCGCTACTTGCTACGCAGATCCTACTAGAGCAAAAGAAGAGCTTGACTGGGTTGCAACTAGAGGAATTGAAGATATGTGTCGTGACACATGGAATTATGCATTAAAACATAAATAAAAACTATTTTAAAGGGATATGGTTGCCATATCCCTTTTTATTAGTTGTTTTTAATAAATATTTTTGTTATTATATAATAGTATTTATTGGAGGCTAATTATGAAAAAAATAAAAAAATTTTGGAAAGAAATTAGCGTCTTTGGAATTGTATTAGTTGCTTTTATCGGACTTTATGTTATCCATGACATCTTTTTTAACGACTATACAACTATCTCTCAAAGCGAACTAGTAGAAAAAGTTAAAGATGATGATAGTTTCGTTGTCGTTATTGGTAATAATACTGACACTGCAACTCAATCATATCAACAAACTATGAGTCAATACTTGCAAAAACATCTTGGGGATACTTTATATTATGTTGATATTTCTGAAGATACTGATTATGCAAACTGGTTAGAAGAAAAACTTGACATTACTGATGCCACTGTACCACAAACAATTGTTTATAAAGATGGTAAAGTTGAATCAAGTAAATCAGGTTCATTATCATATTATCGATTATCAAAGCTGTTTGAATAAAAAAGTTACAATGGTTTTGAAATGAACTTCCTTTATTTAAATAATCGGGTTCATTTCATTTTTCATTGTAACTTTTTTATTACTGCTCAATTATTTCTTTTATCTTTTTAGTTACTTTTTCCAAATCAAAATCACAAAGCAACGGTAAAACCGTAACTAACTTTTCTGGCGATAAATCCCACCATTTAAACTCTAACAACAATTCAATCAATTCATCATTAAATCTTTTTTTGATAAAGCGGGCTGGATTTCCACCAACGACACTATAAGGTTCAACATCTTTAGTAACAACTGAATACGCTGCAATAATGGCCCCATCACCAATTTTTACACCTGGCATAATAATGCTTTCACGACCAATCCAAACATCATTACCAATGACAGTATCACCTTTAAAAGGCAATTGCGACATATGATCTGGCGTATTTTCTTGCCAACTGCCACCAAAAACATTAAATGGGTAAGTAGTAACACTGCCAAGTCAATGATTAGCAGAACCCATAATAAATTTAGTTCCTGAAGCAATTGAACAAAACTTACCAATAATTAACTTATCACCAAATTCCGGATAATTAAATAAAACATTATTTTTCTCAAATTCAGTTGGGGCAAGTGCATCATCATAATATGTATAATCACCTACTATAATATTAGGTGCTGTTATTACATTTTTAATGAAACATGATGTTTTATATTCATTAGGAAATATTTCATTAGGAGCAGGTATTTTATTCATTATCTTCGCTCTTTTTTATTAAAAAAGCAGATTAATTTATCTGCTTATCATCTTTATTTTATATAAACGCGTTCAACTCTTTTAGAAATTAAACAAACAATCTCATATGGTATTGTCTCTAAATCTTTAGCCATGCTCGCTAAAGAAATATGATCACCAAATATTTCGACCTGGTCACCAGAATGAACTGTTTCATCAACTCTAACCATCATTTGATCCATACAAATACGACCTACGATTTCATAATAATTACCATTAATATATACTTTACGTCCTTGATTTTTACGAATCAAACCATCAGCATAACCAATTGGAACTGTCGCAATATATTCATCATTTTCAGCTTGGTAAGTTAACCCATAACCTACTCGCTCACCTTTTTTAATAAGTTTAACCATTGATACTTTAGAATATAATGACATTACTTGTTTATACTCATCAGTTTCATTTCCAGCTGGATCCAATCCATACATTACAATACCAATTCTCCCTAAATTCGAACCAGTATCATGATGGTATGTCATTGCCGCACTATTACAACAATGAATATATTTAAATTCATGGTCTTTTACCAATTCATAGAATAATGCTCGCTGTTTATCAAACGCCTCTTTTTCCCCATCAGCTGTAGCATAGTGGGTAAAAATACCATCTAAAATAAACTTATCACGATCAATCGTTGCTAATAGCTCTTCTAATTCTTCTTTGCTTGTAAGTCCAATACGATGCATACCAGTATCTAATTTAATATGGACTTTAAGCGGTTTATCTTCAATTAACGAAGCTAAATGATGCATGTACTCTAATGATATCATCGTTAAAGTAATATCATATTTAATTGCTAAATCAATTTCTTCTTTTAATGTTGGTACTGCTCCTAAAATCAATATTCCTTTTTTGATTCCTAGTTCCCGCAACTCAATAGCTTCTGGCAATGTTGCCACAGCAAACATCTCTATATAATCAATATCATTTATATATTTAGCAACCTCACGATAACCATGACCATAAGCATCTGCTTTGATTACCGCCATTAAAGGTCGTTTAAATTTTTTATATGTTGTTTCAATATTATTTTTTAAATATTTTAAATTAATTTGGGCATATGTATCACGATATAAATTCATAATTTACTCCTTTGCACCCTCTAGTATAATCCAATCTCTATTATAATTCAAACATTTTCCAAAATATGTAGTAGAGGCATTTGCCCCTATTTCAAACTTGAAGTTTGCATACTGCTAATTACATTTACCATCTCATCTTTATTCAAATCCTGTGAATACACTTTGCATAATATTCCTGATTTCATCATCGTTAATTCACCTTCATTATAAAAAGCAACCCCATCAACTAAATCAATTGCTTCACCTTCAATTGTTTCAACAACGATCTCATCACTTGCCACTACTGGTGTTTCAATAACAGTAAAGTTTTTATCACCAGTAAATTTTAAAATATGGTTAGTTGTTCCATCTATCGTTGATACTTCTTCACTATCTAAAGTACTACCCATTAAAGCAATTGGATATAATGGTAGTTCACTACTAGCACTTGAATACTCACTTTTACTATTTTGTAAGACTTCTTTTTCATTAAAATTATCTTTAGATAGATTTACATCAGTTTTAAACTCCGTAAATTCTGCAGTTATAATTTCAGCATCCTCACTATCTAAAACTGTCACTTGTTTTGGTGCTAGTGATTTATCAAAAATCATTTCTTGTCCAACCACTCTAGAATCATTAGGATATTGAACTTCACATTTTACTTGATAACCATCTTTAATTTTTTCTACTTCGCCCGTTTCTAATAATTTAATCAATGATTGATAAATGTATGGTTTAGGAGAATTATTAGGCCACTCACTTTGAAACTTAAAAATTTGATTTAACGTTGGTGTTAAAACAAAAACCCCATCACTATTTTTAATAATTATTTGTGATTGATTCAACGCTTTATCATATAATTCAACCTTATAATATTCATTTTTATCTTCATTTAAATAACTTACATTAACCAGATAACTTTTTAACTCATCATTTTCTACCATTTCCATATTACAAGTAAGCGTATATTTATCATAAGCCTTTACCTTTTCAATCGTTTTATCTAATGATGTATCTTTAAATTTAAAAAAGATCAACGTGGCAATGATTACAACTACAATAGCACCTATACCAATATAAATTTTTTTCAAATTCACACCCCCACTAATAAAATATGTAAAAATTACAAGAATATGTATAAAGAACTTTAGATTGGATAGAATTTAATAAGGAGGATTTAAATAATGAATATATTACAAAAGATAGCATTAACATTAACAATTATCGGTGCCATTAACTGGGGTTTAATTGGTTTATTTAATTTCAACTTAGTTGATACATTATTTGGTGTTGATAGCTTTTTATCAATGTTAATATATATTCTAGTTGGAATTGCCGGTATTATTAACATTATGTTATTATTTACCGATTTAGATGGACATTAAAAAAGAGGAGCCTTTACTCCTCGAATATAAATGGAGTCATTTCTCCATTTTTTTTATTAATTCTAATGCGGTTTTTAACCATTTTCAACATTGGAATATCATGAGTAGAATCAGAATAAGCATACGAATTATCATAATCAATTTCTACCCCTAACTTATTAATAACCTCATTTAAACGAATTACTTTTTCTTCATCTTTACAATTTTTACCGATCATTTCACTTGTATATTTACCATTAACTATTTTTGTCTTAGTTCCTAAAATCCCATCAACTGGTAAATCACAAAACCGTAAATATCCCTCTATTGAAGCTGAACAAATATACACTAAATATCCAGCTTCTTTTTTTTGTTTTAATTCCTTAATTACATTATCATAATAGAGCGGAACTAAACATTTTTGATAAAAATCATTAATTTCATCATCATTTAATTTATCCATCGGAAATAACCAGGCACTTTTAGCCTTTTGAAAACTCACAATACCTATTAAATATAAAACAAACAAAATCCCAACTTTAAACAAACGCCAAAAAGCTAAGGGATGTTTTTTTAAATAATAGCCAAGTAAGGCCCGTCCTGAATCGCCATGAATTAAAGTATCATCAAAATCAAAAAAGGCAAATTTTTGTTTCATTAAGCAATCTCCAAAGCAATTTCCATCATGGTAGTAAATGTTTTTTCTCTTTCTTTAGCAGTTGTGATTTCATCACTTACCAAAGAATCAGAAACTGTTAATAAAGTAATCGCTTTTTTATTAAAATAAGCTGCAGTTGCAAATAGTGCATAAGACTCCATTTCTACTCCTAAACATCCCATTGAAGCCCATTTAGCGCCACTATCTTTGTCAGCATGATAAAAAATATCTGATGAAATAACATTCCCAACATGAAACGCTGCATCTTTTTTACGGGCTTCATTAACCGCTTTTTCTAATAAATCAAAACTAGAAATAGCACTATAAGTACCCGGCAATTCATATTGATGAGCAAAATTAGAATCCGTACAAGCACCTTGAACAATAATAATATCTCTTAATTTAATATCCTTTTTCAAAGAACCGCATGAACCAATTCGAATAATGCTTTCTACCCCATATTGGCTATACAATTCATGACAATAGATTCCCATTGAAGGCATTCCCATACCAGAACCCATTATTGAAACCTCTTTTCCTTTATATGTTCCTGTATAGCCTAACATATTACGAACAGTATTAAATTCCTTAACATTTTCTAAATAAGTATTTGCTAAAAACTTAGCCCGTAAAGGATCTCCAGGCATTAAAACTGTTTTAGCAATTTCACCAGGATTGGCTTGATTATGTGGTGTTGCCATGTCATATTCCTCCTTAATTTTCTGATTTGACTAATCCGTCATTGAAATAATAATATGTTTCAATTTCGCCAGGCTCACTTAATTTTTCTCCTGATACCGCAGCAATTAGATTGTCTAAGTATTTATCAACATCTTCAACCCCTAATTGAGCATAGTACCCTTCTAAAACTAAAAATGGACCAAAGCCATAATCATCTTGATTAAAATCAATAATATTATTAACAAAATTATCATAGGCTGCTTTTACTTCATTAATAGTATTACGATCATCCATATTGTACTTAACAATTTTCATATGATCACCAAACTCTTCTTCAATTAGTGGTAAACCATTTTCGGTAAAATTTTGACAATTAGGACAGCTTTCTAAATAAAAATAATGTAGCGTATAAGTATCGGTATATTCTCGTTTTTCTTGACAACCCGCTACTGTAATTGCCAAAATGAACATCATTGTTAATTTAATTAATTTTTTCATATTACACCTCTAAGTCATTATACCCCAATCGCCCATAGTTGTAAAAGACTATAATCCCCAATTTATAGCAGTAGTCGTACTATTAATTTTGACAAACTTTAACTAGATATACTATGACTAATTACCTTTGTCTTTATAATATTATTTTGATTTAATGGGATAAAAATAGATTTTTTGTGTTCAATTTAAAAATCATGTTATAATAGTTAATTATATTTTTGATTTTATAATGTAATATTATTGAATAAAAATAATTTTTATAATATAATATTAATAGAAAGGATGATACTTATGGAATTTGAATGGTCAACTAATGATATTGCCAAAAAAACAGTTACTATCTATAGTACAAACTTAACATTAAATAAAGCGGCATGTCGTCATTTTGAAGATGTGGAATATGTTTTATTAGGAATTGATCGAAAAAATAATGTTTTAGGAATTAAGCCAGTAAAAAAGAAAGAAATTAACGAGCAAATATACCCTGAAGATCAATTGCATCGAATTTCTATTGGAAAAAGCTATGGCCGTATTTCAAACAAAAATTTTATAAGTGATTTAGCTAATAGTTATGGCTTTGATTTGGAAAATAATAAGTGTGTTAAATTTTCAGCAAAGTTTGATGTTGTCCATCAAATTCTATTAGTTAATCTGTAAAGGAGGGGAAGATAAATGATACCAATCTGGTTAGGAATTACCATTGTCGCTGCGATAATCGAAATCCTTACAACTGATTTAGTTAGTATCTGGTTTGCTGCTGGTGGTATTGTTTCTTTGATTGCCTGTCTATTAGGTGCTAGTCAAACGATTCAAATCGTATTATTTGCAATTGTTAGTATTTTTACAATTATAATAGTACGACCTATAGCTAAAAAATATTTACGAACAAACATTGAAAAAACTAATGTCGATCGTGTGATTGGTAAACATGGTTTAGTAACTAAAACCATCACAGCTGATAATAAAGGTGAAGTAAAAGTTATGTCAACTTCATGGCCAGCAACAAGTCTTGATAACGCTGTTATTAGCGAAGGAGATTATTGTGAAATAGTTGCCATTGAAGGAGTTCATCTTGTAGTTAAAAAAATTGAAGAATAGAGGGATATTTTATGACTGATTTATATGTTTATGTTTTATGGGGTATTTTAGCAATCTTATTGATCATCATTATTGCTACAACAATTAGAATCGTACCACAATCAAAAGCCTATGTTGTTGAACGAATCGGAGCTTATAATCGTACTTGCAACGTTGGTTTGCATATCTTAATTCCATTTTTAGATCGAGTAGTTAATAAAGTTTCTTTAAAAGAACATGTTGTTGATTTCGCACCACAACCAGTTATTACTAAAGATAATGTTACTATGCAAATCGACACTGTAGTATATTATCAAATTACTGATCCAAAACTTTTCACTTATGGTGTTGATCGACCAATTAATGCAATTGAAAATTTAACAGCAACTACACTTCGTAATATTATTGGTGATCTTGAATTAGATGAAACACTAACTTCTAGAGATATTATCAATTCAAGAATGCGCAGTATCTTAGATGAAGCAACTGATCCATGGGGAATTAAAGTTCATCGTGTTGAAGTTAAAAACATTATTCCACCTCGTGATATTCAAGAAGCAATGGAAAAACAAATGCGTGCTGAACGCGAAAGACGTGAAGCTATTTTACAAGCTGAAGGTAAAAAGACTGCTTCTATCTTAAATGCTGAAGGTGATAAAGAAGCAATGATCTTAAGAGCAACAGCTGATAAGGAAGCTAAAATCGCGATTGCTGAAGGGGAAGCTGAAGCCTTAAGACTTGTATACGAAGCTCAAGCTAAAGGTATTAGATATATTAATGATGCAAAACCTGAACAAGCTTATGTTACATTACAAGGTTTTAAAGCATTAGAAGAATTAGCTAAAGGTAAGGCTACAAAAATTATTGTTCCTAGTGAAATTCAAGGTCTTGCTGGTTTAGTTAGTTCAATTAAAGAATTAGTTGTTGATGAAAAACCTGAAGATGATGAAAAATAGGATGCGCTAGCATCCTATTTATTTTACAGTAATTATAACTCTTTGATAATGTTTTAATTGATGAGCCCCATCATCTTGGACTTCTACTACCATGTGAATTGTATCACCGCTTTTAGCATCTTCTGGAACTACAAATGACATTTTAGCTTCGTTGCTATTTTTAATTTCAATTGTATCTATTTTTTCATTTTCACCAACTTGGCGAGTAATATCCATTTGTAAACCATCTAAATCTTGAACTTCTTCTTTAGTAGTCACTTTGCTATCTTGATAAGTATCAGCTTCATGATAACGCCACCATCTATAAGTTAAATTATTATCATCTCGGTCTTTACCTTTAGCTGTTAATGTTACTTCATCACCAGCACTAGCTTCGATATCAATTCCTTCTTCAACACTAACACTAGGAGCATGATTTACAGCTTTGTCATCATCTGTCAAACACCAATCTACACGTGCTGCAAAATCATTTTGGATATCAGTAAACCAGCGACTTAAACTATATTGTGCTTCGTATTGTTTAGAATATGGATTATAATCAAGAACTGAGTTAATACCATCTTCACCAAAACGACCACCCCAGCCACCATAGCTAGGATCTTCTAAACTTCTAAGACCAGTATCAATTAAATATAAGAATGATGGTGAATCCCCTTCAGAAATAAAATCATATTGTTGATAATTTGGATTGTTAGTTAAATAATCTTGGGTTCCACGTAATTCTTCATAATTTTCACCTTCAATGATTTTCCCATCACCCATTAAAGCGTAGTTTTCCATTAAAGGACCTTTATCTTTAACAAGATTTTCATAACACCAATCAGCTTTTAAAGTTTCATTTAATTCATCGCTATGCATTTGCCAAGCATATGCAAAATGCCAGAAATTACTACGATCATTAATAATTTCAATATCAGGCCAGTTTTTAGCAATATAATCACTATAACTATCATCTTGATCTAAAATAATATATAAAACAAGTTTATCATTAATTTTCTTTTGAATATCTTCCCATTCATCAGTGTCTTTATATTCTTCTTCGATAGATTTTAAAGCACGAGCAGTTGTATTAGTACCACCCCAAGTTTGAACATATAAAGTACGCTGGTCATCATCTAAGAATAAATCTTTCAAAAATTCAGAACCTTCAGTTACTTCATCCATTTCACCTTTATTTTTTATATTACCAATTTTAGTAACTGATCTTAAATAATCAGGTTCTGGATAATCTTCATCATGAGCTTTTAAATTATCATATACAGCTTCATAATCATCTAAAAAATCAAAGATCCAATCTGTTCCTGTCCATCTAAATGGTTCAATTCCTTTTTCGCTATCTCCAGCATAATGATACATTGAACTCGTTAAAACAATACCACTAATATCCATATCATTAGAATACAACAAAGCACGAATAACTGAGTTCATATCATCTACTTCACCATCAGTTGTAATTACAGTTCTCGCCTTTTCCTGGTTTGTTTGAGTTACCACCTTCTGGTCTTCACCACCTGAAGAACAACCTACTACCACTACCAGCATACAAAAAACTATTGCCAGTTTTTTGAATACCATAAAATACTTTTTCATTTTTTCTCCTTTCTCCTTTGGTTTAAATAAAGTTTAATCATTTAAACATTTTTCAAACATACTATAAACCTTTTGTTTAGATTTGTAAACCCTTTCATCAAAAAAAATAAAAAAATAGTGATATTTAATCAATATCACTATATAGTATCCCCTTCAATAAGACGACAAGTTGAATAAATTTTAAACTTTTCAACATCATGATCCTCAATTTCTTTTTTCAATAATGATAAAGCTACCCCTGCTCTTTTACCATGTATAATTTTTAACGCTGTTAGATGATGCCCATAACAAAAATAGTCGGGAATTTCATCAATTCCAATTAAATTAATATCATCTTTAAAACTCAAATTCATTTCTTGAATCGCCTTAATTGTCCCAATTGAAACCTGATAATTTTCACTAATTAAAACTTTAGGAAAAGATTTATCAACCAATTCTGTTTTCATCGCTTCATATACGCTTTCAACATCATTACCCGTTATAAAAATTCTACCTGTTAGATTATACTTACTAATTAAATCAGTAAATGCCATTCTTCTTTTCCTAAAATTATAATTATCATGACTATTGGCTAAATAACAAACCTCATTAAAACCTTTTTCGACAATTAATTTAATTATCTTTTCCATTCCTTGATAATTATCAATCATTACATAACTATAATTATCATCATCAAAATCATTATCATAAATAATCAATGGTTTTTTAATTTGTTTAAACAATTTAAAAATATCTTCATCAAGATCGTTTGCAAAAACAATTGCACCTACAACATGACCTTGATTACACTCCATGATCAATTTATTAATTTCATCGATATCATCATTAATATAATCAATACCAAGGGAATAACCATCTTTTTTCGCTTCTTTGTTAAATTCACTTAAAACTTCGCTCCAAAGATCAACTTCACCACCATAAATATTTTCCTTTTTGGAATAGTTAACTATTTTGATTATATTATTTTCAACAATATCAATACCTTTTTCCATTCGATCTATATATTGAAAAATCATTTTTTTCGTTTCTTCACTTACACCTGGTTTATCATTTAACGCTAATGAAACTGTCGCTTTTGATAATCCCAGGTCACGGGCAATTTGTGCTGCTTTGATTTTCATCATCTCACCTGCTTTCTATTTATAAACCAACCTATTTTCTTTTATATAATATCATAAAAGTTATTATCCCGCTATTTTCTTTTAGCTTATTTAATAATTTTATTATTACAAAAAAGTATTTTTATTAACTAATAAGTGTTTGAACATAGTTTTCAACATAAATAAAAAAATTCATCATACAATGATATGGGGTGAAAATATGTGTGGATTTTTATGTATGTATAATTATAACCAGGATCTAACTAGTGAAGTACCACAATTTACTAAAATGCTTGAATTATTAAGATATCGTGGTCCTGATGATTTTAATGTTGTTAATAATAAACATGTTTTACTAGGCCATTGTCGTTTATCAATAATTGATTTAAACGGTGGTAAGCAGCCATTTAAATACACTTTTAATAATGTTGAATATACCATTATCTATAATGGTGAAATTTATAATATGAACCAGTTAAAAGAACAACTGCTTAATGATGGTTTCCATTTTCATAGTCAAAGCGATACTGAAGTATTACTACTTAGCTATATCGCTTATGGAGCACGCTGTTTAAATTTATTGGATGGGATCTTTTCTTTTGTCATCAGTTATCAAAATAAACTTTTTATTGCTCGTGATCAACTAGGAGTTAAACCGCTATATTACTATCATCATGATGATTTATATATATTTAGCAGCGAAATAAAATGTATATTGATGTATTTAAAACAATGTGTTGTTGATAAAAACGGGGTTAGAGAGCTATTAGGTTTAGGACCAAGTGTTTCTCCAGGCAATACTATTTATAAAGATATCTACAGTTTACGTCCTGGTCATTATATGACTGTCTTTAATGGTTATAATGATATTGACCGTTATTGGGCCTTAGAACGTCATAATCATAATCGTAGTTATGAAGAAACAGTTTATGATGTTCGTTCGCTCGTAAATCATAGTATTCGTAAACAGTTATTAAGCGATGTTCCTATCTCCTGCATGCTCTCTGGTGGTCTAGATTCTTCAATCATTACCGGTGTTGCTAGCCAATACATTTCCAATCTAGCGACTTATAGCGTTGACTATCAAGATCAAGATAAGTATTTCCAGCCTTATGAATATCAAACAACCCGTGATGAACATTTTATTAATGAAATAAAAACTATGTACAAAACCAATCATCGAACTGTAACTTTATCACAAAAGAATCTAGTAATGGCTTTAAAAACTGCAATGATTGCCCGTGACGCTCCTGGTATGGCCGATGTTGATTCAAGTTTCTTATTATTTTCTAAAGAGATTTCTAATCATCATAAAGTAGTTTTATCGGGTGAATGTGCTGATGAAATTTTTGGTGGTTATCCTTGGTTTTATCGTGAAGAATTAATCAATATTGAAGGTTTTCCATGGATGCGTGATTTTGATAAACGAATGGAATTATTCAATGATGATATTCAAGCTTTAAATATTAAAAATTATGTTCTAGATAAATACCACCAGACTTTAAATGAAATTGATTATCATGATTATAATTTCAAAGATGCTAATAAAAGAAAAATGATCTATTTAAATATGGAATGGTTTATGCAAACGTTATTAACCCGTTCTGATAGTCAAACGATGCATAGTTCAATTGAACTAAGGGTTCCTTTTGCCAATAAAGATATTGTCTCTTATCTTTACAATGTTCCATGGGAATATATGTATCATAATAATACCGAAAAAGGATTACTTCGTGATGCTTTTAAAGACTTTCTACCTGAAGATATCTACAATCGTAAAAAGAATCCGTACCCTAAAACCCATTCTCCTATTTATCGAGATTTAATTGTTGAATTATTAAAAGAGTCTCTCAATGATAAAGAAAATATTTTATTACGCTTTTTCAATTATGATAAACTGATTAATTTAATCAATACTGGAGGTCAATCGTTTAAATATCCATGGTTTGGTCAATTAATGACCGGACCACAGTTATTAGCGTATTTCTATCAGATTTATTTATGGGGTCGGATTTATCAAATTAAAATAGAACTAGAATAATCTTTACGATTATTTTAGTTCTATTTTTACTAACCCATCTTCTAGAGTAATTTCTTTAATATAATCATTTGCAATTTTAATGCAATCAGGTTCTATTTGTAAATAAGGATTATCTTTGATTAATTCGGTTAATACTTTCTTTAAATCTAAATTAATAAAACCATACTTTACTATTCCATCAAAATTAATAATTATCTGATCTTTTACAACAACTCTTGCAATTGCTTTTATTTTGGTTTCAATATTATAATAATTTAAATTAGCTTTTACATGTAAATAATCATCAATTTTAATATTGATATCATGAAGCGTGATATCTTTATAATCAAAAAAATACGGATACAAATTTAAGCAAATCTTTTCTAATTCTTCTTGTTTTATAATCATTTTATCACCTGATACATTATATGTCGAAATGATTAAAAAATTGCCTGGAAATGACAAGAAAAAAGTTCTTACTAATAAATAAGTAAGAACTAAATATTTTCATGAATAATTTTTAAGACCTGTTTTAATGAATCAACATCAATTTGACCTGGAGCTGAACCATTATCAGCTTTACCAAAAGTAATAGCTGAACCAAATTGTTCACCTAATAGTCTTGTTGCTAGACCCATATTCGACATTGATATTGTTACAATAGGACGATCATAAATTTCTTTTGCTCTTAATGATGTTTCCATTAAAGCTAAAACTTCTTTATAATCTTCTGGCATAACCGCAATTTTAAAAATATCAGCTTCTGATGAATCCATCAATTTAAATTTTTCCATCATTGTATCAATACTTGGGGTACGTTTAAAATCATGCATCGACATCAAAACTTTTTTACCAGCTTGATGAATTAAAGACGTTAATGTAATTATTGCATTAGTACCACTAGATAATTCAACATCATAAATATCAAAAGCATTACTACTAACAGCCAATTTATATAATTCAATATATTCTTGAATACTTAACTGACCATTACCGCCTTCTTTTTCACTACGATATGTCAAAATTATTCCTTTTGTAAGTGATAATGAAGCAATTTCATTAAATAAACTTATTAACTCCTGATCATTTAGTAAATCAGCAAAATAATCGATTCGTAATTCTATTAAATCTATATCCAACTTTTCCAATCGCATCAACTCAGCGATAATATCTTGATGATTACGATTAATTACCGGTACACATACTTTAGGCATCCCCTCACCAATTGTAATGTTTTTAACCTTACAAATTTTCATATACCTATCCTCCTTAATTATATATAACCAGCTTATATATATATGATGAAATATCAACTTTTTCATCTTATATACTATAACACTATTATCACTAAGATGATACTTTTTTTGTTTAAAAATTCAAATTATTTTTGTTGAAAAAAATGATATAACGCCCCTATTAAATTAGCATTATTATAAAATTTACATGTATTAACCTGTGGCATAACTAGCTGATTAGTTTGTTTGTTAATATCATCAATTGCTTCATTGATCATTTTAATTAACAGTGGTTGTTTAGAGATTCCCCCACCAATTAAAATGATTTCTGGATCATAAATATATTGCAAATTATATAACTGCACGGCAATATCTAAGCAGAAATCCTTTAAAACTGATAATACTCGTTCATCTTGATTATTAGCTAATTCAAAGACATGATAGCCATCAATACTATCAACATTTAAAACCTTAGCAACCCGCTTACATAGTGCAGTCGTTGAAGCAATATCTGACCAGGTCAAAGCTTTATGGTTTTGTTTATCATAATTAACGATAATCGTACTAATTTCACCAGCAAATAGATTGCGACCATGATGAATCTGTTTATTTTTAATAATCGTTCCGCCAATACCAGTACCTAAAACAACAACTACCATATCTTGATAGTCTTTACCATTACCAAGCCAAGTTTCTGCTAATCCAGCACATTTAGCGTCATTTTCTATGGTAACTTTAATATTATCACAAGCTTTAGATATTTCTTCAGTCAAACAGACTCCTTGTAAATAAGGATGAGCAACGATTATTTCAATAATACCCTTAGCTGCATTAATTACCCCTGGTGAAGAAAAAGCAATTCCAGCGACCTCATTTTTATGTTCTAGATATATTTTTTTAATACTAGCTACAAACATCTCTAAACTAGTAATTTCCTGAGCCGAAAACTCCCATTGTTGACTTATTTGTCCTTGATCATTCATCAAACAATATTTTATTACTGTTCCCCCAATGTCAAATACTAAATACATAAAATTTTCCTCCTTGTCATTATCATAACATATAAAAAGGATTAAAGTTTAGCTTTAATCCTAAATATCTTTATTTAAAATATTTTTATAAGTTAATCCATACAACAAGCAAGAACCTGCTATATAAACAATCATTATCAATGTACCATTTAAACTATTATTAAAAAAATCAATCGCATAGTTGCCTAAATCATAATCAGGCATTGCATTAATAAATAAGTTTGTAAATAAATTAAGCATATTCAACTGTGACAATGGTGCTTCTAAATTAGACACCAATCCAAAGAACTGATGACTAATTAAAGCAAGATGATAATTAATATCAAAATAATATAAGTGCCAGCTATTATAAATATCTTGCATATACAACCGCATGATTGGAATAATTCCAAAAACAATCATCGCTAGAAACACCAATAATATTACTGCAGGTGCTTTCTTTTTAAAACAGCTAGATAAAAAACTGCCAATACTCCCTATAATAAATATTAAAACAATCCCATAGCCAATAAACATGATACTATCTTTTAAGATTACTTCTAAAATATCCTTTTCTACCTGACTAAACAAAGTAAAACTAAAAATAAAGGTAGCATAAATTATTAATAAATAACCAATTGCTCCCAAAAATAACCCCAATATTTTACCTAGAACTAACTGTAATCTAGAAATTGGTTTTGATAACAACAGTCTAATCGTTCCTTCATGAATTTCACTTGCAAACAAACCAGTTGCATAATTAGCTACAATAACCCAGATAACTAACCCTGATAAAAAGACAAAACCAAAAACAATATACATAATTTCAATATTTAGGGCTAAATTAGAATAAGAAGTATTTTGATTAAATAAATTTAGATAAACTCTTGATAAAACAAAACCTAATGCACCTGATATTAAAACACTAACTAGTACTGGTACTGGTTTAAACATCTTAATAAAAGTCTTCTTTAACAATACTTTCATTCTTTTCCCTCCATAAATCGCTGATACAACTTATCCAAAGAAATATGATCATCTTGTAACAATTTAAGATCATAATCATTTTCATAAACAAATTTAACAATTTTCTTTTTACAAACCACCTTATCTTCAACCATTAATCTTATAACATTATCTTCTAGCGCAAAATGAAAATCATTATCTTTTAAATAAGCAATCAAAGCCTCATTATTACTACAACTAACTAATACATGTTTTAAATTAAATTGATTCAAAACAATATCTAAAGGCTGATTAATTATCACACTGCCTTTATTAATCATAATTACATGATCAATAATTGTTTCCAACTCTGTTAATACGTGTGAGCTAATCAATATTGTCATTTCTTTTTGTTTTACTAATTTTTTTAAAGTCAAAATAATTTCATAACGGCTAGTTGGATCAAGATTGGCGGTTGGCTCATCTAATAATAAAATCTCCGGATTAGCCAATAAAGCTTGAATAAGACCTACTTTCTTTTTCATCCCAGTTGAAAATTTAGTTACCTTTTTTAACATATGTTCTTGTAGATCAAATTCTCTTATCCATTTTAAAGAACTTGTCAAAGATTCATCATAACTTAAATTAGCCAGTTGGCCCATATACACTAAATACTCTAAACAGCTCATATCACTATAAAAACTAGGAAACTCAGGAACATAGCCAATAATCGCTTTAGCTTCAACCGAGCCAAAATAATGTCCTTTAATACTACCATGACCACTGCTTGGCAACACTAAGCCCATGATCGTTGAAAGGGTTGTTGATTTTCCAGCTCCATTTGGTCCAATTATGCCATATATCTTGCCTTTTTCTAATGCTAGATTGATATCATTTAAAGCTTTGAACTTCCCAAATTTTTTATTTATATGATTAGCTTCAATTATCTTTTCCATTTTTTATCCCTGCCTTTTTAATTAGATAATACTTAGGACCCATCACTAAGCCAGCACTGCCAAGTAGAATAACAACCATTAATATCATGATCATATATCGTGACATTCCACTTTTTTCAACAACTATTGTAGTTTGTAAATGCGTTACTTTGCCATGACCATCATCATAAGAAAACAATAATTGATGATCACCTGGTAACATTTTGAAACTAATCGTATTTTCAGTAGTCATCGTTACTAATTCACCTTGATCATATACGGACATAATACCATTTTTATTACTTTCATATTTAACTGTCAAATCACCATTAGAAACTTCATTATTATTTAAACCCGTCATTTTAAAATCACATTGAAAATCAAAACTATATAAGCTTACATCATCTGTTTCTAATAACAACCGACCATTTGTTAATGCTTTAGCACTCTTAATTTTCTTTTTCACACCAGCAACTACTTGTTCATCCTGGTAATCATATATTTGTTGTATATTTTCATCAAAGTAGATTATTAAATTTTGTCCCTTTACCGCAACTAAATCATTATCAGTATAATCTTCTTTACTTAATCGAATTCTTTTTAGCTCTTTAAGACTATTACCATCGATTATAACTAAAAACGTGCCATAATCATCATGTTCATAACTATCGAGATAAGTTAAATAACCATATTCATTAAACCCGTCATCATTTAAATCATTAATAGCAACAATTTTTGAATCATCATTTATCTTAAACTCTACAATATTATCTAATGGCACTGGTGTATCACTACTATACAAATTACTTTCAAAGCTGGTATAACTAAACAAAACACTACCATCTTGACCACTGATTACATCAAAAAGATAATCACCATGATTAAAGATAATATCTTTTTTACCATCATGATTAAAATCATTTTCACTAAGACTAAAAGTTTCCCCATAGTCCAAAACACCTTGTTCCATCAAAGCAAATTTCATTTTTAAATCTTTACAATTTATCACTTGATAATTTTGGCACTTATTATCATTGTAACCATTGATAACAATCTCATTGATTCCATCACCATCAATGTCTCCTAGTACTTTACCAAAAGCATTATTTAGTAGTTTTTTATCATATGTTTTAAAAATATTAGTTTTTTCATAACTGATATTATAGCCATCTTTTTTAGAATAATAGAGTCGCATTTCTGTTTCCCCTAAATTTATCAAATCAGTTATGCCATCATTATTAATATCACCTGTTTCTAAAGCCATGGTCATCCCTTCAAATGATGGCTGATAATAACTTTTAAAAGTTTTAGTTACACCATCGATAAGATAATCATCTACTAATATTTCCTGGCTGCCATCATTATTTAAATCACTAAAATAATCGATTTTAGCACCCTTTAAATAATTTTCATAATATTTACCATCAAGATACCCTTTATCTAATAAAACCTTGCTATCGCTTATTTTGCCACTATTTAAATCAATATCAATAATATGACTAGCTATAACTTGATTAACATTATTAATTTCATTGACTAAAGCTAAAATATGATTTTGCTTAGCAACATAATTAATAGCTTCAAAACCATTATTTAAATAATCACTACTAACTGAAAAGCTCATTAATAAACTTTCATCCAAAGCTATCTTTCTAATTTCTGTAATTTTTCCATCTTTTTTATACGTAACTAATGTACCATCATCAAGATCTACAATTTTATTAGCAATCTTACTTTCTAGTACATTACCAGTGACTTTTAACTGTTGATCAAGAAGCCAGGAAAAACTATCATTTACTTGCAATAAATAACCAGTACTAACTTTCTTTAGCTGGATATTATTATTTTCTTGTCCTGTTTCACCTACCAGAATTTCATTTTGAGCCAAAAGAGAACCATTAAAATCATATATTAGCACTTTTAATTTTCCATCATTTAAAGACGCGGGAATTATAATGACATCTTGATTCTGGTATTTACAAGTTACTAGATTACTTGATTGTAAATTATAATTTTCTAAAGCAAATTTTGCTTTAACACTCATATCATTTAAATCCACTAGATAAATACCTGGCTTTTCACGATCACTTCCATTTTGGTTAAGAGCCATATTTCCAAAATAACTGCTTACTAATAGTAAATCCTGCGAAATCATTTGCATCTGATAGCCCATAAAGTCATAATCATTAAGACCAGTTGGTGCTAATTTTGAATACATAGAATTATCTTGAAGATTTTTACTTAGAACGCTTTCGATATTTTCATTTAATACTACTGTTTTAATAATTTTACCGGTTTGTTTATCTATTTGACATAAACTGCTATCTTCGAGAGTGACATAAATGTTTCCATTTATTTCAATTAGATCCCAAACATTTAAGTTCACCTCTTGCTTACCTATATACTCGATATTTATTGAATATGGATTTACCAAGGAATTACGATAAAGTAAATCACCATGTTTATCTAAACAAATAATCTGTCCTAATTGATTACCAGCAATTATCCGATCTTTTAAGACTACCATTTTCCATAAGTTATCTTTATCTTCATAATCAAAAATAATTTCTTGTTTAACCGGATCAAAAGCAACTAAATGATAATCATAAATATAATAAATAATTCCATCACTATAATTAATTGAACGAATTTTACTATTCTTGATTAATTTATTACCTTTTTCATCAAACATCTCATAAGTATGTTTTGATGAATAAACAACTTTAGAAGATTTAGCACTAATAATTTTTATATCATCATAATTATCTTCACTGTCTAAATATACAAATACATCCCTGATACCATCTTGATCAATATCATCAATAACCATAAAATCTTTAACAGGAAATTCTGTATCAATCTTAAAATCACTATTAACCAATAATAAACTATCATCACTAGATACCATAAGTCCCTGTAAATCATCAGACAAGACTATTTCCTGTCCCAAACATTTTGCATTAATAACTTTCCCTTCATTATAACTAACTAAACTGCTATTTGAAGTAATAGCTTTAATATCTTTAAAATTTACATTACACAAAATTAAAGTTACTAAGCATATCTTAACAATCCTTTTCACATTCTTTTCCCTCCTAATATAACTGTATTATTTCAATTGATACAGTTATATTATAACATTCAGTTAACTGTATCACAATAAACGATACAGTTTATATTTCTTAATAATTCTAAAGAAATCGACACTAAAATACATATTTCCCAGGAAATAACAATTAAAATTATGATTTTGCTATTAAAAAGAGAATAATAATGTTAAAATAAAAGTAATAGATGATTCATATTTAATAGATTTGGGATAAAAATAGATAAAGGAGGAATGGACCCATGGATCAATTAAAAAAAGAAATCGAAGCCGCTAAAAACGGAGAAAGTAAATTAATCTTAATCATCGGTAAACCTGGTAGTGGAAAATCTAAAGTTATTCATGAATACAGTGATGAAACAGGTGTACCAATTTTAAATCTAGATCAGATTTTTGGTACTAGCTGTGATGATATTGAAACTGTAATGAATGATTTTTTAAAGAATTATGACAAAGATGTCTTACTAATTGATAATAAACGTGTACTTTACGCTAAAGATTCTAAGATTGATATGCTTTCTTTTTTGAAAAAACTAACTGAAAAAATAATAGTAGTAGCTACTTGGAATGGAATGATCGAAGATAATAAGTTAATTCATATCCGTTCAAAATTACCAGCAAATTTGGAATACCCATTAGATAATGAAAATATAAAATTTATTCAAAAATAATAGTCGTAGAAATTCTACGACTATTTTTTCATTTCTTTAATTACTTTTTGACGAGTAAATTCTTCACGTTCTTTTTCTTCTAAGGCCTCAGTAATTACTTTTACTGTTGATTCAAAACGAGGAATTGAAATATTTTTTAACGCATTAGCTCTTTTTTGAGTTTTTCTAATTGTATTAGCTAAACGATAAACACTATTTTCAACCTCCGCTAATAATACTGTTAATTGTTTTACTTTGTAAAAACAATTATAAGCATAGTCAACTTTAGAATTAGAACGTTCAATATCATATGTCATTTTCAATGGTTGTTTATTATAAGAAATTTTAGGAATTTCAACTCCCATAACACTACGATAAGCAATTGAAATACCATAATCTTCAGGAATACTATTTACAATATCACTAATTAACCCCATTGAAATATTAGCTTCTTGTAAAGCATCGTAAGCTTCTTGATATGAAGAAGTTATTTGTTCACGGATTACTTTAACATCATCTAATAATGACATCATTTCTTTGATCAAAACATTTCTTTTTTGATCCATTAAGCTATATCCTAGGTTAGCTAATTGCAATGATTTTTTCATCGCAATTAGATTACCTTTAGTAGGAACTACTTTAAGAGCCATGATTATTCACCTTCTCTTTGTAATTCTTTAATAATTTTCTTTTCTTTGATATTAAAACGTTGCATTGCTTTTTCATGATTATAATATTGGTCTAATAAAGCATTATCCAAACGATCTAATGCTTCTCTTGGTAATACTGAAACTAAGTCCCAACCAAGATCCAAAGTTTCTTCAATGCTACGATTAGTATTAAATCCTTGATTAATAAAATGTTCTTCAAATAAATTACCAAAAGTAATATATTTCTTATCTAAATCTGATAACTCATCTTCACCAATAACTGATGTTAAAGAACGAACATCCTGGACATGGGCATAACATGCAAATAACTGGTTAGCAATATCTTGATGATCTGCTCTTGTATACCCTTCACCAATACCATCTTTCATCAAACGGCTAAGTGATGGTAAAACACCAACTGGTGGATAAATACCTGCTGAGTTTAAATCTACATCTAATGTAATTTGTCCTTCAGTAATATAACCAGTTAAATCCGGAACCGGATGAGTAATATCGTTATTAGGCATAGTTAAAATTGGAATTTGAGTTACTGAACCCTTAGCACCTTGAATGATACCAGCTCTTTCATATAATGAAGCTAAGTCTGAATATAGATATCCTGGGTATCCTTTACGAGCTGGAATTTCACCTTTACTTGATGAGAATTCACGTACGGCTTCACAATATGAAGTAACGTCAGTATAAATTACTAATACGTGCATATCTTGTTTAAATGCTAAATATTCAGCAGCTGTTAATGCACAACGTGGTGTTAAAGTACGTTCAATGATTGGATCGTTAGATAAGTTTAAAAACATTACAACTCGATCCATAACGCCTGCTTCTTTAAAACTACGTTTGAAATATTCAGCAACGTCATTAGTTACCCCCATAGCTGCAAATACAACTGCAAATCCTTCACCAGATTCATCAGCGATTTTAGCTTGTTTAACGATTTGAACCGCTAAACGGTCATGAGGTAATCCAGATACTGAGAAGATTGGTAATTTTTGTCCACGAATTAATGTTGCTAGACAGTCAATAGATGAAATTCCAGTATTAATATAGTTTCGTGGATAAACACGAGCAACTGGATTTAATGGCAACCCATTAATATCCATTTGTTCTTCAGCATAAATTTCTCCTAAACCGTCAATTGGACGACCAGCACCACTAAAAATTCTTCCTAAGATTTCTTTAGAAACTGGCAATTCCATTGGTTTACCAAGTAATCTGGTTTTAGTGTTTTCAAGTGATAAGCCATTAGTTCCTTCAAAAACCTGAACTACAACTCTTTCACCTTCGATTTGAACAACACGTCCTAAACGTGTTGTTCCATCATTTATTTGTATTTCTACCATTTCATCGTATGAAGCACCTTTAACGTGGTCTAAAACGACTAATGGTCCATTGATTTCATTTAAACCTACATATTGTAGTGACATAATCATTTTCCTCCTACGCTACAGAATTTATTGCTTCATCAATATCATGATAATAAGTGTCTAATTTAGCAATGTTATCATTAGGAACATCATATTTCATCTTGATTACTTGATCAAAAATACCAGTATCAACAATACGACGAACTACTTTCCCTTGATTTACAGCTTCTTTACAACGTTTATTTAGATATAAGATGACTTCCATCATTTTTAATTGTTTTTCCATTGGTACATAAGTATCATCTTTATGGAAAGCATTTTGTTGTAAATAACCAACTCTTACTACTTTAGCAATTTCAATAATTAATTTTTGATCTTCTGGTAATACATCAGGTCCCATTAATTGTACGATTTCATTTAATTTAGCTTCTTCAGCTAAAATATATGAAATTTCTTGACGATCACTAACAAATTTAGGACTAACGTTTTTGTTGTACCATTTTTCAAGATCATAAACATAATCACTATAGCTTTGAGTCCAGTTAATAGCGAAATAGTGACGAGCATAAGCTAATGCTTTATCTAAAGCCCAGAAACAACGTACAAATCGTTTTGTATTTTGAGTAACTGGTTCTGAAAAGTCAGCACCTTGTGGTGATACGGCACCAATAATTGATACTGAACCATCTTGTCCATTTAAAGTTTCCATATATCCAGCTCGTTCATAGAATTGAGATAAACGAGATGGTAAGTATGCTGGGAACCCTTCTTCAGCTGGCATTTCTTCAAGACGACCAGAAATTTCACGAAGTGCTTCAGCCCATCTAGAAGTAGAATCTGCCATAATGGCAACATGATATCCCATATCACGATAATATTCTGCTAAAGTAATTCCAGTATAGATACTAGCTTCACGAGCAGCAACTGGCATGTTTGAAGTGTTGGCAATTAATACAGTTCTATCAGTTAATGGTTTACCACTTTTAGGGTCAATCAATTCACTGAATTCTTCAAGAACTTGAGTCATTTCGTTACCACGTTCTCCACAACCTACATAAACGATAATATCAGCATCACACCATTTTGCAATTTGGTGTTGAGTCATTGTTTTACCTGTACCGAAACCACCAGGAATCGCTGCAGTTCCACCTTTAGCAATTGGGAACAATGTATCAATAACACGTTGTCCAGTTACTAATGGGATACTAATTGGTAAACGTTTAGCAGTTGGACGAGCTTGTTTAATTGGCCATTTTTGACATAATGTACATTCGATGATTTTTCCTTGATCATCTTCAATTTTCATCACTACGTCATTAACTGTATATTGCCCATCATTAGCTACTTCAACTACTTTTCCGCTAATTAAAGGACTGACCATACATTTATGAACAATTAAATCAGTTTCTGGTAAAGTAGCATAAATATCGCCACCTTTAACATAGTCACCAACTTTAACTGTCATTGTTACATCCCATTTTTTATTGACATCTAAAGAATCAACGTTACTTCCTGCTTGAATAAAAGCACCTGTTTGTTCTTCAAGAGCTTTTAAAGGACGTTCGATTCCATCGAAAATATTTCTTAAGATACCTGGGCCAAGCGTTGCACAGATAGGTGATCCCGTTGAGACAACTGGTTCACCAGGTTTAAGACCAGTAGTTGTTTCATATACCTGGATGGTAGTAAATTCTTTAGAGATTGAAATTACTTCACCCATTAATGAATCATTACCGACATACACCATTTCTAACATTGAAAAAGATACAGTATCTTTTACTTTGACAACGGGTCCATTAATTGAATAAATTACATTATTGCTCATATTTAACCCCCTGTTTTATTTAATCATTAATCCTGATGTTTTATAGAACCAGTCTTTTTGATTCTCTAAAGCAAAGTCTAATGATTCATCAATTACGACATTATTTGCTTTATTTTCAATAATAAAACCACCTATTTTAATTTGATCACTTGTTTTAACATCTAAATCAATACCATAAGCACTAATTAAATCAGCTTGATACTTTACATCTTCTTGACGTAAATATAATGTTGAATTTTCCATTTGATATGTAGTACCAATAGATTTCATGTGATCAACTAAATATCCGTGATATTCATCACTGTTTACAAAAGCAACTAGTTTTTCTTTTGCTTGATTAAAAATATCAGCTACATATTCATCTCTTTTAGTAACTAATAATTTAGTTTTTTCTTCTTGAGATAAAGAAGCTTCAACACTAGCATTAGAAGAAATTTCAGCTAATTCTTTATCTAATAAAACATCAGCATCTTTTTTAGCTTCAGCTTTAATCTGGTTATAGATTTCTTCTTCTAATTCCTTAGCTTCATTTAAAATCTTTTCTTCTTCCTTGCTAGCTAACCTTTCAATTTCTTCTTTCATATAAAGAAATACTTGTTCTTTCTTTTCCATAGCATTCCCCTTCTATAACTTAACCCCGATTGCTTCAGATACATATTTGTCAATCGTTTCTCCAATCATTGAATCACCATGACGATCTGGTATCTCTACTAGCAATGGTTTTTGTTGTTTTAACTTGATTTCTGAAATAATATCAGGCGCTAATTCAATTAATTTAGTAGTAATTAAGATAATTCCAATCGAATCATCTTTTAATTTTGTTTCCAATAACTCCAAAAATTCACGACGTTTATGGACTACTTCGCCTTCAATTCCTACTAATCTAAGTCCAACTTGAGTATCGACATTATCACTTATACAATAAAATCGCATAATGATCACATTCTTTCAATTAAAGATTGTTAATAATTAAGATTGAAATTAATAACCCGTAAATAGCAACCCCTTCACCTAAGGCTACGAAGATTAATGATTTACCAAAGTTCTTTTCATTTTCAGAGAATGCACCTATAGCAGCTGGAGCAGCAGCAGCAACGGCAATACCTGCACCTAATGCTGATAATCCAGTAGCAAGAGCAGCAGCTAAGAAACCTAACCCTTGAGCAATTGTACCTGTAATAGATTCAGTTCCGGCAGCTTGTACTCCGTTAGTAACAGCAGCTAAATATAAAGCTAAACATACAGCTCCGGCAAATCCTGCTACGTGAGTAGCTAATCTAATTTTTGCTGATTTAACACTTACTTTTCCTTTAAATACTGAAATTAATGGTAATGATAATAAAATAACTACTAATGCTGGTAAAATAAATTCTAAAACTGTCATAATGACTTCCTCCTCAACTTTTAATCCTCTTTAATAGTTCTAAATGGAATTCCGTTTCCTTCATAATATCTACTAAACATTTCGTAGAACTCTAAACGTAAAACTTGAATTCCGACAATTAGTCCTTCTAGACACATTACGAACACGTTACCAATAACGATAACAATGTACTCACCAACTCCTCCAACCATTCCAGCTAGAGTATATACAACCAACATCATTCCGGCATGTGATAATACGAACCCACCTACCCTTAAAAATGACATGGTGTTAGTGATAAATGATAAAACAACTTCGAATAATTCAAAGAACCCTTCTACAAAGAAAGCTCCAAATCCATTAGGAAACATTTCTTCATTTTCTTCAAATTTTCGAATCAATGGTTCCTTTAAGAAAATTAATAGTAAAGGAACTACAATTAAAATTAGAACATAGAATATATTAACAAATCCTAATCCTAAAAACATATTAATAACTAAGCCTAAAATAGAAATATAGAAAACAAGTCCACAAATTCCATTTTGGCTTAAAATAGCTTCGCCTAAATTCTTTTTCTTAAAATTCAAAAATACATTAAATGCCATTGAAATAATAATTAATATAATTCCTAAACAGATGGCTGCAATTAATAAAGTCATTGTATTATCTGGAGACATGGCATTAAACATTGGTATCAATATTTCTTCACTACCAAATACCGAACCAAATACAATACCAAAGATCATACTAGAAATACCTAAACGCATTCCTACTGCCCCTAATTGTAAGCCAAATTTTTTATAAGCAATAAATCCAACGATTGATAAGATTGCACCTTGTCCAACATCACCAAACATAATTCCAAATAACAATGTATATGATAAGGCAACTAACATAGTTGGATCAGCATCATTGTACTTAGGAACTCCATACATCTCGACAAACATTCTAAACGGTTTTGAAAACCAGTTATTTTTTAATAATGTTGGCGGTTGTAAACGCGCATCGCTATTGGCTGGTTTGATATCAACGAAAACATTTTCAATTTCTTCAAAATCTTTTTTAAATTTCTTAGAATTCTTACTTGGTACAAATCCATTAACAGATAAATGATCACCAATAACTACAACATATTTTTGCATTACAGCAACATCATTTAGATGTTTAGAAACAGTATAGATTCGATTCAATTCATCTTGATTATCTTCAAAGAGTTTAGCTATTCTTTTTTGTAATTTATTACTTTGTTCCTTAGCTACGCGAGCTTCTTCTTCAATTTCACCAATAGCTAGTTCTGGTGAACCATGAACAAAGTTAGGAATATAAATTCTTTCAAAATATAAAGATGAAAAGATATTGTCTACTTCTGGAGCATCCCCTGGTGTTGTAATATACATACACCATACATAATGTCCATCATTTTCAAAATCTTTAAAAACAAATGGTAAAGATTCATAATAATCTAATTTCGCGACATTATTTACTGGAATCTTCCCAAATCTAATTTTTAAATACGCACAATTAAATAAATCATCGAAATCAACATCTATTCCAGCTACATGTTTCAATTGAATTACGGCCTCTTGATTTTCAACGATCATTTTTTCTAATTGTTCTCTAACCGCATCAATTCTTTCAACATCTAATAACAAATCATCTAAATATTCTTTAACTCTTAAAACGTTGATCTGATTATTTTTTACTGGTATCTCTTTTAATTCAAATTGATATTTTTTCGATGCATCATTTAATCGTACTAAGATCTCCTCATATAAATTATCTTGATTATAAACACTTAATCCTGTAACGCTATCAATAAACTTTGTGGCCAACTCTGGATTAAAATCATCATGGTCAAAAAGCTTTAGCAATACCTCATTATAGTGCTCCTTTTCAAAATTTATACTGAGTAGATCTAATTTAGCAATCGCCATTATACCCCTCCTCTACACTTTTATTGATCTACGGACAATCTTTTTGATGATTAGCAGTATAATGATTGCTACAACCCATATCGCAACGCCAAACATTAAAGTATGAACAATATGAATTGGCATATCTATAAGCGGTGTATAAAGTTCGATTTGATAAAAGCATGTTCCATAAACCAAACCACCTAGTAATACCGCTACACCAACACGTTTTAAGATTTCACTAAAATTATTAGTGCCCTTAATTGATACTATAAACCCAATTACGATTAATAACAAGCCAACACCGATATCTCCTAGACAAATTGCGCCAATTAATAGTGATAAAATGGCTACAATTGTTGTTGGATCAAAACGATCTCCTGTCTGGATCGATAAAATATTACTAAACGGTTTAGTTAACCAGTTATTTTTTGTTAATACTGGTGCAATAATATTTCTATTTTCATAAATATTTGCAGGTAGTTCAATTACTTTTACACTTTCAACATCATCAAATCGATTTTTTATTTCTTCAATACTTAAACTTGTAAAGAGATAAATGGCAGCTTTTTGTGAAAAATCAACTACATAACAGCATTTGTCATATAATTTTTTCAAATTATATACTCTAGTAAAATCTTCTAAAAGCTGTTCTTGATATTCGTTTTTAACATTTTCTAATTTAACTTCCATTTTGGCTGCATATTTTTCCATTGCCGCAGCTTCTTCAGTTAACATTTCAATTGCTTCATCCATTTTACCATGAGCAAATTCTGGTAATTCTACTGATTCAAAAGCCATTGATGAAAAAGCATTGTCAATTTCAGAAATATTTTTTGTTAATCCTACATATGCAATCCAAACATATTGTTTAGTACGACTTAATTCTTTAAAAACGAATTCATAATCACGATAATACTTAATTTTATCGTATTCACTTACCGGTAAACGACCAAAACGACAAGTGATGTATTTTGTATTTTTAACATCATCGACACTTATATCTGATTCTCTAAGATTTTTTAATAATGTAATTGCCTGATCATTTTCATCTTTTTCTTTTAAGATATCTTCTTTAATTGTAACAATTTCATCAATCTTAGTATTTACTTCTTCAATTAAGTTTTTAACTGATGCTACATTTATTTCTTGATATTCATTATCTTGAACATTTCCGTTTAAACCTAAACGATTCAAGACATGATAAAGGTTATCAAGGACTTCATTATATGGATTAGTTTGATCCATAACTGATACACCTTTAACATTATTGACTATTTTTTTCGAATCTTGAGGAAACATTTCTTCCTGATATTCAGTCATCTTAATAAGCATTTTTATTAAATCTCTATTTTCAAAAGAAATATTGTAAAAATGCGTTTTTATAATTGCCATAATAACATGTCCTCCTATGCATAAATCAACGTATCTTCAATACTCGATGCGTCACGGCCATATCTAATACCTTCGATAATATGTTTTAAATTATCTATTTCAATTCTTTGTAGAATTGAATATGTCAAATATACTAATGGCCCGCTGCTTGAAAAACGCATATTTCTTTTTGCCACATTATATTTAACCTCTTCAACATAATATTCTATATATGGATAATCATGATCACCCAAATATACTTTAAATCGTGAATTAGCTAACAGTTTCATTAATTCATCTGCATCAGCCGCTTCAATCAATTTATCATACATCCGAATCGGAATTCGTGAAAATTCTAAAAACAATGAATTTTTAATTACCTCATTAGATTCATTAAAATACTTTTTATAGCGATAGATCTTAGTAATATTGGCAAGTTCAATTGTTACAAAAATCAAATCAAGCAAATCTTTTCTTTCACTACCACTAAAATATTTATTTATCAATTCGACATAAACATGATAATACAACGACTTTAACTTTCTTTCTAAGCCATTAATATCTATTGGATCTCTAAAATCAAAATTAGCTAAAATCCGATAATAACGGGTATTTTTTAAATAAGTAATCAATCCTTTATAACTATCAACATTTACTAGCCCATAAACATTAAAACTCAATTTACTAGCTAAGTAATCTGGTATTTCCAAAGAAAAACTAGCAGTATCTTTTTCTTTGATACTAATAACTTTATCAACGATCAATCCAATTTCAATCGCTATAATTTCCTGGCGATAAAAATCAAGATTTTTTCGTGGTGCATACTTCATCAATCTAGTACAGCGAGAAAAATATTCTTCATTTAAAGCTGCCTCTAACTGATGACGATGAACGTTTCGCACATTAATGTTTTTTAAAGCATCACTATAATTAGTTTGTGTCTTTAAATAAGTGACCATATCACCAAGTGTTTGCTTACGACACAACTCACTATATGATTCCTCTTTAAGACGATTACCATACATTGCTTTTGCTTTAGCACATAAAGCATTTGATGACAAAGCCATAAATATCACCTACTTACCTAAACATCTTGTGACAATGTCACTTACCCAGCGCTCTTTATTTTGATTGTAAAGATTTTCTAATTTTAATAATGTCTCTTGATAATTTTGTTCTAACTGTTTAGCATCAGCTTGATTTTTATCTTGCAGCTGTGCTTTATGTTCTTCAATTTTCTCATTTTGTTTAGAAACAAAACTATCGTAGATTTCTTTTCTTTTTTCATTCATGTTCGCCTGAGCGTTTAATTTTTTAGCTTTAGCAGCTTCAACACGTTCAACACATTGGCGATCAACTTCTACTAATCTTTGAATTACATCGTCCATAAATACAATCCCCCTTTGCTTGTGTTTAGTATACTCCTAAATTTTCAAAATGCAATGGTAATAATACAATTTTAATTAGGAAATAAAACTGCTATTGTGACCCCTTATAATTAGCTAATATCACAAAAAATTTACCTAAAAAATCAACTATTTAATCCAAAATAAAAATCTATTTAAAACCATCAAAAATAAATTTATTACAATTATTCAACAAATTTAATTTTCCTACCAATTTAAATCCACTATTAAGATTCATTTTCCTAAATTACTAATTTCGTAAATTTTTCTTAACAAAAACTATTAAAACCAATTAAATTCATCATATAATTTTATCTTTTTTATTAATAATTATTCGATATTATTAACTAACTACTCTTTTTAAAACAAATAATTAACAATAATTTATATAAATTAATAATAGTTGATTTTTTATTTTATCAAATAACTAGTTTATCAATTATTTTGTTTGAGTGTCCTTTAAACTTGTGCTAAAGTATTAGATAAGTGAGGTTATAAATATGGTTAAAGAAAGAATAGAAGAATTAAGAAAATTAATGAAAGAACATGGAATCGATCTTTATATCATTCCTACAAGTGACTATCACCAAAGTGAATATGTAGGTGAATATTTTGGCGCTCGTAAGTATATGTCTGGCTTTACTGGTTCGGCTGGAACTTTAATTGTTGGTTTAGATGAAGCAAGATTATGGGTTGATGGACGTTATCATATTCAAGCTGAAAAACAAACTGCCAATACTGGAATCACATTGATGAAAATGGGATTAGCCGGGGTTGATACAATTAATGAATACTTAGAAAAAAATGCTGATAAAACTGTTGGTTTTGACGGTCGAGTAATGTCATATCAAGAAGTTTTAAATATGAAAAATAAAGTTATCAGCAATGTTGATCTTGTAAATGAAATCTGGCATGATCGTCCTAGCATTAGCCATGAACCAGCATTTATTTACGATGAAAAATATTGTGGTGAATCTCGCGGTTCAAAATTACAACGTTTACGAAAAGCAATGAAAGATTGTAATCATCACATTATTACTAGTTTAGATGATATCGTTTGGCTATTTAATATTCGTGGTAATGATGTTCCTTGCAATCCAGTTGTTTTATCGTATGCATTAATTAATCAAGAAGATGCTTATTTATATGTTCAAGATGGCGTTATTGATGCTAAAATTGAAGCAATATTAAAACGTGATAGCATCTATATTAAAAACTATAACGATATTTATGATGATGTTGAAAAATTAACAGGTAAAGTTTTATTAGATAAACAAATTGTCAATTATGAAATTTGCCGTCGTTTAAACTGTGAAATTGTTAATGGACCAAATCCAACTCAATTATTTAAAGCAATTAAAAATAAAACCGAAATCGAAGCTACTAAATACGCCCATATTAAAGATGGTGTTGCTGTAACTAAATTTATGTACTGGCTAAAAACAAACGTTGGAAAAATCCCAATGGATGAAGTCAGCATTTCTGATAAACTTGAAGAATTCAGAAAAGCTCAAAAAGATTTCTATGACTTAAGCTTTGATACTATTTGTGCTTATAAAGAAAATGCAGCATTAATGCATTATAAAGCAGAACCTGGTAAATGTGCGACCGTTACTAATGAAGGGTTATTATTAATTGACTCTGGAGGACAATATTTTGATGGAACAACTGATATTACTAGAACATTTGTATTAGGAAATATTAGTGATATTGAACGTCGTGATTATACAGTTGCCTTAAAAGCTTTATTAAGATTACAAGATGCTCGTTTTATCGCTGGAACAACTGGACCAAATTTAGATTTATTTGCTCGTGAAATGGTTTATAAATATAATCTAGATTATCGCTGTGGTACTGGTCATGGGGTAGGTCATTTCTTAAATGTTCACGAAGGACCTAATGGTTTCAGACCAAAAGATCGTCCTGGATCTAATGCAATGTGTGCTTTTGAACCAGGTATGATTACTACTGATGAACCAGGTATCTATATTGAAAATAGTCATGGTGTTCGTCATGAAAATGAATTATTATGTGTTGAAACAGCTAATAATGAATATGGTCAATTCTTAAGATTTGAACCTATTACAATGGTGCCTTTTGATTTAGATGGTTTAGATTTAAACTTATTATCTAATCATGAAATTGAACAAATCAATGAATATCATCAATTAGTATTTGATACTATTGCTCCATATTTAACTAGTGAAGAAAAAAGCTGGTTACAAGCTAATTTATTAATTAAATAGCTAAAATAAGCTCTAAATCAAACGATTTAGAGCTTTTATTAACTAATGCAAACAACAATTAAACTAACCACATTAGTAAGAATTGGAAAATACCAATGACTATACTTACCAATCTTCTTTTTACCAATCCAATCTGGTTTCTTTAATGAAATTATCATATAAAGACAATGACAAACAAAACCAGCCAAAGTTGTAAATAATACAAAAGACCATTTATTTACATAAGTAACATTTCCTAAACCCGAAATATGTCCAACAATTTCTTGAGGAATCATTGAATTAAAAATGATATAAACTAAAATTGGTATAAAACATAAAAATCCATATTTTATCTTTGCCATTTTAAATTTCTATCTCCCCATATTCATCAATTATATATTCGATTACTTTGCCTTGTTTTAAAGATTCTTGAATATTGATCAATCGTTGATTAGAAGAGCCACGATACAATAGTGCCAAACTTCTTTTTTCTTCTACATAAAGACCATCAACTAACATATCACCAAGCTTTAATAACGATAGTTTATTTTGATCACTTATAATTTGTTCATAAGTATAACCACTATAAATAACAATATTTAAGTGATGTTTTTTTACTTCCTGGCAAATATATTTTAATGGTTCAATTTGTAACATTGGTTCGCCACCTGATAACGTAATTCCATCTAATAATGGATTATTAAAAATCTCTGCTAAAATTTTATCACAGTCTTCTACATAGCCACCATCAAGAGGATGGCTTTGAGGATTATGACAGCCAGGACAATGATGCAAACAACCTTGAGTAAAAATCGTATATCGTAATCCTGGACCGTCAACAATTGAATCATTGACGGTACCAAATAATCTAATTTCCATTATTCTTCATTACTTTCTACATCATGTTTTACTCGATCGCTTTCTTCAGCTTTTTTAGCATCGTTAAAACGATCTAATGAACCAACTAAATAACCGGTAATTCGCCGAATTCGTTCAAAACCATGATGTTCTTTTTCACTACGCCCACAAAGTGGACATACATCATCAATAATTCCATTATAACCACAAACCGGATCACGATCGACTGGATGATTAATTGCCCCATAACCAATTCCGTTATCATGCATTGCTCGAACAATTTTTTCAAATGCGGCAATATTTTTAGTTGGATCTCCATCCATTTCAATATAACTAATATGACCACCATTAGTTAATTCATGATATGGTCCTTCTAATTCAATCTTTTTATAGGCACTGATTGGATAATAAACAGGAATATGGAAACTATTTGTGTAATAGTCACGATCAGTAACTCCTTCAATTTCCCCAAAGAGTTTTTTATCCATTTTTACAAATCTTCCTGATAATCCTTCTGCTGGTGTAGCAATTAAACTAAAATTAAGATGATATTTTTCACTAGCTTTATCCATTGCATTACGCATATGACCAACAATTTGTAATCCTAATACTTGAGCTTTTTCACTTTCACCATGATGATGACCAATTAAAGCTTTTAATGTTTCAGCTAATCCGATAAATCCAACCGTCAAAGTACCATGTTTTAATACTTCTCTTACTTCATCTTCTGGTTTTAATTTATCGCTATCAAGCCATACTTTTTGTCCCATTAAAAACGGATAATTCATTACTTTACGACGACATTGAATTTCAAAACGTTCTAATAATTGGTCGATACATAAATCAAGCATTTGATCTAATTTATCAAAAAATTCATTTACATCACCACGACTACGAATCGCTAAACGTGGTAAATTAATTGATGTAAAACTTAAATTTCCACGCCCAAAACTAATTTCTTTATCAGGATCATAAATATTTCCCATCACACGAGTTCGACAACCCATATAAGCAATTTCAGTTTCTGGTGTACCTTTATAATATTGTTTATTAAATGGCGCATCAATAAATGAAAAGTTAGGGAATAAGCGTTTTGCTGAAGTTCGACAAGCCAATTTAAACAAATCGTAATTAGGTTCTCCTTTATTATAATTAATACCTTCTTTAACTCTAAAGATTTGAATTGGGAAAATTGGTGTTTCGCCATGTCCTAATCCAGCTTCTGTTGCTAATAAAATATTTTTCATGACCATTCTACCTTCACTAGAAGTATCCATACCATAATTGATTGAACTAAATGGCACTTGGGCTCCAGCTCTTGAATGCATTGTATTTAAATTATGAATAAAGGCTTCCATGGCCTGATATGTTTCTCGATCAGTTTCTTTATACGCATTTTTAGTTGCAAAGTCGATGATTTTATCAACATTTTCTTCAATATTATTATTTGCTAAAACCTCTTTTAACTGTTTATCAAAATCTTCATTTTTATCTAAAGCAGGTTTTATAGTCATTTCTTTTTTTATCTTCTTTACTACTTCATCACCGTCAATATCACATAATAATGAAATGGCTTTAGCTAAGTTTTGATAAAAATGTTTATAATATGATTTGCTAACCCCTGGTGCCATTCCATAATCAAAATTTGGAATAGCTTGTCCACCATGTTGATCATTTTGATTAGATTGAATAGCAATACATGCTAGTGCTGCATATGTACTAATACTATTTGGCTCTCTTAAAACACCATGACCAGTTGAAAAACCACCTTTAAATAACTTAATCAAATCAATTTGACAGCATGTTGTTGTCAAGGTTAAAAAATCCATATCATGAATATGAATATCACCATTAATATGAGCACGAGCATGTTTCGGATTTAAAACAAACATTTCATTAAATTGTTTAGCTGCTTCAGCACCATATTTTAACATTGTTCCCATTGGCGCATCGGCATTGACATTAGCATTTTCACGTTTCAAATCACTATCTTTACTATCGGCAAAAGTAATTTCTTCAAAAGTTTTCATTAATCGTGACCGCATATCACGTTCTCTTGTTCGATTAGCACGATATAAAATATATGCTTTGGCAACTCGAACATAACCTTTTTCAATCAATACTTCTTCAACAGTATCTTGAACTAGTTCAACAGTTGGTAGCTCGCTTTTTTTCTTTTCTAGTTTAACTTCAACTATTTTAGCGATATCCATAGCATTTTTTAAATCATATTTACCACCGGTTGCTTGAAAAGCTTTATATATAGCTCCTGCAATTTTATCTAATTCAAATGCGACTAAACGCCCATCTCGTTTTCGAATATTTTCAATCATTACAATTCCCTCCATGTACTTACTAGTATATCGCATTTAACTAATTAAATCATGTTATATACTTCATCGCTACCTATATTTTATCACTGCAAGTCATAACTACCAATCACAAATTTATCTATAAAAACCTAATATTCGGTTTTAAAAAAAGATGCCGAAATTATTCGACATCTGATAAATCTTCACCATTAGTTTCAATAACTTTTTTATACCAATAGAATGATTTCTTTTTGCTTCTAGAAAAATCACCTTCATGAGCATTATTATAATTTACATAAATAAATCCATAACGTTTATCATATTCACCAGTAGAAGCAGATACGATATCAAATGGTGACCACATTGTATATCCTAATAAATCTACACCATCATAATCAACAGCATCACGCATTGCTTCAATATGAGATTTGAAGTAATCAATACGATATTGGTCATTAATCGAACCATCTTCTTCTACTTTATCATAAGCACCAAAACCATTTTCAACGATCATCATTGGTAATTCAAAACGATCATAGAACCAGTTTAGACACCAGCGAAGTCCTAGAGGGTCAATTTGCCATCCCCAGTCAGAAGCTTTTAAGTATGTATTTCTTACAAAGTCTTCTCCTGAATAATCAAATGTTTTTTCATTACGTCCTTGATATTTTGTTGCAAAAGACATGTAATAAGAGAATCCAATATAATCAACTTTACCTTCTGTTAAGACTTTTTCATCTTCTTTAGTAATAAAGTCATATCCTTTTCTTGCAAATAATTTTAACATATGTTGTGGATAATGTCCGCGAGCATGAACTTCAACATACCAGTATTTTTGATGCATAGCACCTAAAGCATTCATAACATCTTCTGGATTAGAAGTAGCTGGATAAACGGCATTCATACCAATCATACAACCAACTTTTAAATCAGGATTGATTTCATGTGCTGCTTTTACAGCTAAAGCTGATGCAACTAATTCATGATGAGCTGATAAATACATTAAATATTCAGGATCGTCACCTTCTTTTAATAAAACAGCCCCTTCTTGAATCAAGTTATGTTGTGTGTAATCAGCCTGGTTATTAATTTCATTGAATGTCATCCAATATTTAACTTTGTGTTGATATCTTGCAAAACATACTTTTGCGAATTTAACAAACATGTCAATTGCTTCACGATTTCTAAATCCACCATATTCTTTAGCAAGCGCCCAAGGCATTTCAAAGTGTGATAAAGTAACTACTGGCTCAATTCCATATTTATGACATTCATCAAATAAATCATCATAGAATTTTAAACCAGCTTCATTTGGTTCTTTTTCATCACCACGTGGGAAAATACGTGTCCATGCAATAGAAGTTCTAAATGCTTTAAATCCCATTTCAGCCATTAAAGCAATATCTTCTTTATATCGATGATAGAAATCAACACCGACATGGTTAGGATAATCTTCACCTTCGATAACACCATCTGTTAAACGACGAGGTGCTCCAGTAACATTATCTCCTGCTGTTTCAACATCACTACAGCTAATTCCTTTGCCACCTTCTTGCCAGGCACCTTCACATTGATGGGCAGCAACTGCTCCACCCCATAAAAAATCTTCTCTAAATCCCATATACTTTTCCTCTTTTCTATAAAATATCATTACTTATATTATATACTAAAGAAAGAGAGATTTTAATGAATTTTTGGTTAATTATAAAAGATATTTTTTGACATTGGCATGATAATTTTTATATATAGCAACAATATATCCACTATCTAATTTTTCTACCAAACCATATCTAAATAATTCTTCTTGATCTAAATGATACTTTTCAACTAACTGATGCATAACATCACGAGATTGTTGTTTACTTATACGACTTTTCCACCAGCGTTTTGGTTTTACTTTGGTTAATCGTAAATAATCTTCTATCAATAAATCTTCATATTCATAATTTAAATATTGGTTTAAATAACTAAATAATTCATCATTTTGAAACTTAAACAGCTTAAAATCATGTTCTAGATAATACTTACCAAATTCCATAAAAAAGTAAAATGGTGAACTGACATTATCCATGACCTTATTCATTGTTATAGGCATTTTGCCACTATTCCAGAATTTTTCCAGCATTTCTTCAGCCAAATGAATTTTTTTAATATCCTCTTTAGATAAATCATTACTTTCAATTAACTCGTATGGTGGTTTAGAATCATAAACATAGCCATACTTATTAGCTTCATTTCGTAAACTAGTTCCTCTTAATAGTTTTAAAAAGCCAAGTTGTAATTCTTTAGGTCTAAAAGCAAAGACATCATCAAAAGATTTTGCAAAACGACTAAGATTTTCTAGTGGTAAACCAGCAATTAAATCTAAATGAAAATCAATTTTATGATTAGACTGTAATTGTCTAATTACTTCACTTAATCGATTAAAATCTTGATAACGACGCACAATTTCATTTGTCGGATCATAAGTTGACTGAATCCCTATTTCAAATCGCAACAAACCATCAGGGGCATAATCATTAATATAATCAATAATTTTTTGATCTAAAACATCACCATTAATTTCAAACTGGAATTGCATGCCAGGCTTGGCATTTTTAAAAACAAATTCTAAAATAGCTAATGCATGGGAAGTTTTAGCATTAAAACTTCGATCTAATAGCTTTATCGTTTTAACACCACTATTAATAATTAACTGTAATTGCTCTTTTAAATAATCTAAACTAAAAAAACGTAATCCTTTTTCTAAAGACGATAAACAATATTGGCATTGATATGGACAGCCACGGCTAGTTTCAAAATACAAAATTCGATTAGCCATATCTGGTAAATCCCTTGATAATAAATATGGTGATTCTAACGATTCTACATAAGCTAAGTCAACTGGCTTAGTCTGGCGATAATCACGTTTATTTTTACTACTGATTCCTTGAATATCAACCTCTTGATTATTTTCAAGACAATCTAATAACTGTTTAAAAGCAACTTCACCTTCACCACTAATTAAATAATCAATTTCAAAATTATCTAAAAAATAATCAATCTCATAACTTACTTCTGGACCACCAACAACAATAATTAAATCAGGTTTAATACTTTTTAATTTAATAATTAACTCACGTACTAAATCAACATTCCAGATATAAACACTTATCGCTAAAATATCAATTTCTTGCTTAATTATATCTTGTACAATATTATCAAGATTATCTTTGATAGTATATTCTTTAAAATCAGTATTGTGATAAGCGATAGTCGCTACATATAATAATCTAACTGATAATGATTTATGTATATATTTTGAATTTAATGTTGTAATTAATGTTTTCATATCCACCTCATTAAAATAATCTAGAGTAAAACCCTAGATTATTTTTCTTCAACTTCTGGCATAACATTGTTGTATAAACAATATTCTTCAAAAGTCCATTTATTTTTTACAATTTCTTTGGCAACATCTTCACCTACATAGCGTAAATGCCATGGTTCATGAGCAATACCAGTAATACCATCAGTACCATCTTCAAATCTGATGATAAAACCATATTTATAACAATTTTCAACTACCCAGCGATATTCTTCAGTATCACCAAATGTAATTCTTTCACCATCAACAACACTTTGAGAAGTTAAATCTAGACCCAAACCAGTTTGATGTTCACTAGCACCAGGTGCTGCTACGTATTCAGAAGCATATTGACCACCATATCGTGTTTCAAAATCGTTATAAATTGCTACTTGAGTTTCATATGAACGATAAGCACTATTTACAACTAATTCTAACCCTTCTTTTTTTGCAGCTTCATACATCTTAGTTAATGCTTTAGAAGTTTCTGGTGTCATTTGTGAATTTTCACAATCTGGAGCAACCGGAATATCTGGTTCTACTAATTCTGGTTCATAATCATCTGGTAAATAGAAACCTTTTTTAACTAATGTTAATAATTCATCAGGATTACTGATAGTATAACTATCTTGAGGGTCTCCATTACTAGAAATAATAAATGGATAATTAGTTATACAAACTGCATAATTATAATCTTTATATGTAGCATAAGCACTAATATAACCAGCTAAATTTTGAATTTTATAACCTTCAACCTTACTATATGGTTCTAAATCATTAGCACTATAATTATTATCAATTAAATATTGGAAATCATCTTCACTAGCACCATCTTCAATTAATTTCCAAATATCATCATTACTATATGAAAGACTTTTTAATTTAGGTACTTGAGTTTCATATAAATTATCAACATAGCTAACAACATCAGCATATTCTAATTTTTTATTTAATCCTAAATATCTTTCATATTCGTCATACCATTCAACATTATCAGATTCTTCAATCCAGTTAACGATATGATCCATTTTATCATGTGCTAAAATTTCATTCTCTTCTTCTTTAGTTAATGATAAAATCTCACTAGCTTGTGAAAACGAATATCCTTTAAACATCAGTTGAATTCGAGTCAAGTTTAAAACAATAACTACTGCGATGATTACAACAGCAATAACCACACCGATAATAGCCACTCTACCAACTCTTAAACGACTACTACTACCACCATAGCTACTATAATAACCATAATCTCTTTTTTTTCTAAACATTCTTTTTACTCCTTTTATTTATATGAATCTAAATAATCTTTTCGACCAATTTCATATTGATCATTACCTTCACTATCAATAATTACTACTAACGGCATATCTTCAACGACCAAACGGCGAATTGCTTCAGGTCCTAAATCATCAAAAGCAATAACCTCACACTCTTTAATACAATGCGACATCATCGCCCCGGCACCACCAATAGCACCAAAATATACACCGGTATTTTCTATTATTGCTTTTTTTACAGCATCTTGACGATATCCTTTACCAATCATTGAACGTAAACCTTGTTCAATTAAGCGGGGCGCATAAGCGTCCATACGTCCTGAAGTTGTTGGTCCGCCACTACCAAAAACCTGTCCTGGTTTACTAGGGGTTGGTCCAACATAGAAAATCACCTGATCTTTTAAAGGGAATGGTAATTCCTTTCCTTCATCAAGTAATGCCATTAATCTTTTATGAGCAGCATCACGCCCAGTATAAATTACTCCACTTAGCAATACTTCATCGCCAGCATGTAATTGTCTAATTTTTTCTTTTGTAAGCGGCGTTGTTAATTTAATCATAATCTAGCCTCCTTATGTCGAGAAACATGACAGCAAATACTAACTGCAACAGGCATTCCCGCAATATGAGTTGGATAAGTTTCAATATTTAAAGACAACGCAGTTGTCTTACCACCATATCCAGCTGGACCAATTCCTGAAGCATTTACTAATTGCAATAGTTCATCTTCTAACAAAGCATAGCGACTATCTTGATGATGAGTTCCTATTTCACGTAACATTGCTTTTTTTGCAAGCATTGTTACCTTATCAAAAGAACCACCAATTCCTACACCAATTACCATCGGTGGACAGGCATTAGGACCAGCATCATTAACAACTTTTAAAACAAAATCTTTTACCCCTTGAACACCATCACTTGGTTTTAACATTTTTACTTGTGACATATTTTCAGAACCAAATCCTTTAGGGGCCACTACTATTTTAAACTCATCACCTGCTACAATATCAAAATAAATTATTGCAGGAGTATTATCTTTAGTATTAACACGATCAAATAATGGATCATCAACAACCGACTTTCTTAAATACCCTTCTTGATATCCTTGACGAACTCCTTCATTAATCGCTTCTTTTAAATCACCATCAACATGGACTTCTTGACCAATTGTCACATAAACAAATGCCATTCCGGTATCCTGACAAATTGGCATCATTTGTTCTTTAGCCAAAATTGCATTTTCAACTAAAACATCCAATGTCTTTTTAGCTAATGGATAAGGTTCATTTTCTGCTTTATTTTTTATCGTATTAAAAACATCTTCTGGTAAATTGCAAGCAGCTTCTTTACATAATTGTTTTACAGTTTTTATAATATCTTCACATTTAATTTCTCGCATCTTTATTCCTTTCATAAAAAAAGGTATTTAACAACCTTTTTAAACAATATTTTCCTGAACATCTGGATAATATAATGAATAATATCTAAGTGACATCAACTCAACAGTTGTAAGCAATGTATGCTTGCCTGTTTTTCTTTGCTTGCTATCACCTAATATGATAGTATAATCAACATCTATTCCAATATCAATACCAGGATTATTAGTAATCAAAACAACTTTGCAATGAGCTTTTTTTAAATACTGCAATACCTTAGTATTACTTTTTAAATAAAACCCATTTACAGTCATAATAATAGCAACACTATTTCTATCTAAAGATCGTGCACATTCAATTTGCCGTTGTGTTTCCATATAAGCCATTGTAAACTTTTCAAGCATCAATAAATCAGTTTGAAAATGTAATGCTGCCGAATGTGAAAACTGTGTTCCAAAAAAAGCAACCGAATCACTATCATGAATCAATTCTAAAACTTTATCAATAACATTCCAATCTAAATAATGTGTCAAATTAGCGACTGCATGACATACTTGCTTACTATAATATTCAGTACATGCCTGTGGTTTATCTTTCATAACATTTAAAGGAACATTAATCAAGTTATTAAACTTTTTACTATCAGAAGCAAAAGAAGAACACTCCTGCTTTAAATGTGCATAGTTTTCATATCCAAGAGCACGACAAAAACGGGAAATTGTAGCAGGGGAAACATAACATTCTTTAGCCAGCTGGCTAATTCCCATTTTAGCTACTTTGGAAAAATTGTGTGCCATATACCAGGCAATATTATAATTTGTATCTGCCTCGCTAGCTGTATCTAAAAAGATAATCAAACGATAAAACAAACTTTTCATTATGCTATCCTCCACTTATGTGTATTATACACTATATTTCGATAATTTAAAATAGCTCACTTATAGCTGTAAAAAAATTAATTTCACATATTTTTTTATATTCTTTTTACATTTTGACCAACCTTTTAATATATATTATAAGCGTAGTCAAAAGATATTCAATTTTCCCTTCAATATAATGACTACAAGATATAACGATATCCTTCCCTGATATCATATATTATTAGTATCCTTTCCCTGATAACTAATAAAAAGATGGCAAGTGCTTTTCCCCACTTGCCATTTTACGTTTATAATACTTCTTGATATACCCGCAAAACATTTCTATAAAAAACTTTTTCAATTTCATCATTAGTCAATCCGGCATCTTCTAAAGCTTTTTGTAACAAAGGCATCATCGAAGCATCTTTAATTTCCAGATTTTGACTAATTCCATCAAAGTCACTGCCTAAACCAACATAATCAATTCCAACTAGATCTTTAATATATAAAATATGTTTTACCATATCTTCAATACATGATCTTTCATCACCAGTATCAGACTGTTTTAAAAAGTCACCACAAAAATTAATTCCCATTACCCCACCACGTTTTGCCAGTTCTTTAATCATATCATCACTTAAATTACGAGCAACATCACAAACACTACGAGCATTACTATGTGAAGCAACAAATGGTTTAGTTGTATATTTCAAGACATCATAAAATCCGGCATCACCTAAATGAGATACATCGATGATCATTTTCAAGCGTTCCATTTCCTGGATATAAGCAATTCCAAAATCAGTTAATCCCTTATCAGTATTAATGCTTTTTAAACGAGCAAATCCTTCACCACTTAACATATTAGGATAACCTATCCCATTTGGATGATTCCAGGTTAACGTGATCATTCTAACACCAAGACGATAATAATTGCGCAAAATCGCTAAATCATTGTTAACAACGGCCCCTTCTTCTAATGTTAATAATGCTGACATCAATCCTTTTTCTTGATTATCAATAATATCTTGATAACTAAATACTGGTTTAATAATATCCTGATTTTTTGCTAGTTCTTGATAATATAAATCAATTAATTGCTGTGCTTTAGTTAACGGATCAGGATTACTTTTTAAATTAACAAACATTGCAAAGTTTTGTAAAAGATAATCCCCTTTTTTCATCTTGTTTAAATCAACGTTAAAATCATTTTCTTTTAAACTGCCACCTTCTTTATATATTCTTGAAATAGTATCACAATGCATATCCACAACTTTCATTTTGCTAGCCCCCTTTATATTATTAAATAATACAATAAAATGATATTTATATTGCATTATAAATATCACTTTAAAAACATTATTTTATTTACAAATATAGTGAATCGCAATACAACCAAGTCCACCATGACAAGTTAATACCGCTGGAAGTTTATTAACAAAAACTTCAATCCCCTCAAAAATATCTTGTAATAAATTTTTAGCTTTAATAGCTAATTCTTCATTATCAGCATGAGAAATATAGATTCTAAAATCCTGAGCATTAACATTAGCTGATTTAAACTTTTCAATCATTGTCTTAATAACTTTACTTCCTGTTCGACTCATAGCAAACTTATCAACACAGCTACCATCCTCTTTTAAATACAACAACGCTTTTACTTTTAAAATCGTTGCCATTTTAGCAGCCAATGGTGATAATCTACCAGAACGAGCTAATTGTTTAAAATCTAGTGGTGCTAAAAATGAAAATACATTAGCACTTTTTCTTTCTAACATTTCAAAAATTTCAGCAACACTACAATCATTATTAGCCATTTCTTTAGCACAAATAGCCATATCCATAACTGGAGCACCAATTTGACGACTATCATAAATATACATATTATCCATTTCTAAATCATTTTTAACTAAATTAAAACCGCTCCATGTCCCGCTTAAATCACTACTGCATGTTATAACAATAATCGCTTCATAATTTTCACTTTTCCATTTTTCCATTAAATTTTGTAAATAACCAGTATTAGGCTGTGAAGTTGTTGGAATACAACCATCTCTTAATTTTTGATATAACTCTTCTGTTGAAATATCAATTTGATCTTTATATTCTTGATGATCAATCAGCACACTTAAAGAAACAAGTTCAATTCCATATTTTTTAGCCTGATCCCCGTTCATTGCACTTGTTGTATCTGTAACAATTAAATAATTTTTCATAATATTTTACCTTATAATTCAATTTCCATTTCTTGATAATCTTTTGTTAAATGCTGATATTTTTTTAACCAGGTAACAGCTTCCTTATATTCCTCTTCAGTCAATAGTTCATCTAAAATATCTCGATAAACTAATGCACAGACATCATAGATACTTTGCCATAAAGCATCAAACTTATTTTCAGCTTTTTGATCAGCCTGCTCACTTTCTAAATAAGCAGCTAACTGATGTCCAGACTTGACTGCTTCATCTAGTTCTTTTGCCATTATTATACCCTCCTGTGTTCTTTACAAAATTATAACATTTATTTAAACAAAAAGTGAAAATATTCATAATTATTTTATAATTTGTAATTTATTGTTATTTAAACAAAAAAAGAAGGTTTAAATTATATTATCATAATATAATTTAACCTTCTTAACATAATTTATACTATCTAAAATTAATTTTCTTTTTTAGCTAAATAACCTTTTAAAACTAAAACTATCAATAACAATCCACTACTAAAAGTAATAACTATTAAATGATCAAATGAAACAGTATCATCAGTCTTAACAGCGGTTATTGCCTGGTCATACATGATAACTTTTTGGACTTCAGTAGTATTTTCAACCGTAAAAGTAAGTTCACTAGCAAGTTGATATCCATCAGGGGCTTTTGTTTCAATTAATTTATATTCTTGTCCCACTACTAATCCTTGGATCAAATGACCACTTCCATCAGACTGCCATTGATCAATAATATTTCCATCCTGGTCTTGAATTTGTAATTTAGCTCCTGCTAGACCTTGATTATTAGCTTTATCTAATTTCAATACTTCTACTTTAGTAATCTGATTTTCAATTTCTAATTCATGACTATAAACTTTGGTTGTCGTATCATTTTGCTCAAAGGCAACGATATGTTTTTTTTCATCAAGAACCAAACCTGGTAAAGTGGCAATTTCTTCAAGTTGATATTCTACTTGACCTGTTCCTAATGGTAAGTTTTCAATCGTTAAATTGCCATCTGATGATAAATTATATTCACCAACAACATCACCTTGATCATAAATAACACTACCATCAATTGGAGAAACTATTTTACTGTTAGCTGTTAACCTAAATTTAATTGGTGATAAATCCTGGATATTTACCCGACTAGAATCACCTTCACCTAAATCAATTTTCTTAATAACTGTTAGTTTACCACTAGGAGTATCGTTAACTACATTGATTTCTAAAATTGGATCACCATCTTCATCTGTTGTATAATCACGAATGTTTTCAATCGTAAATTCAATTGGACTTTCTAGAGCCAAAAAGCCTTCTGGCGTTTTTACTTCTTCAAGATAATATTTACCTGGATCTAATTGTAATGGTAAAATTACTGTTCCGCGATCATTATCATGATTACTATATGAATCATTTACAATGACATTATCACTATTGGTAGTAAAAGTGTCATAGTTTTTACCACTAACTTTTTGAACAATAGTATCATTAGCGTGATATATTATTTTACCGTTAGAAACAATATCTTCTTTAGCTTTAATTTTAAATGAAGCACTGCTTAAAGTTACAATTTGATTAGTTTTTTGATCACGCTTAACTAATTTTAATTGCGTAGTGTAAGGACGATTATTAATATCGATAGTTTTTATCTGATCAATATCGCTATATTCACTATAATCATCTGTTATGTCAATTAAAAAATCAGGAGCTGTCATATAATCCTGCGGTGTTTTAGTTTCTTTAACTAAATACGTACCATATGGCAAATATTTAGTTGCTGCCCGACCGTTTTCATCAGTAGTAATTACATCATATACACTAGCATTATCCCAGCCAACATTATCAACTTCACTTTTAAGTTTGAACGTAAATTCACAGCCTTGTAAACCTTTAACAAAACCACTTATCCCTTCTTTTTCCCCAGATTTATGAACCTGTATTTTTTGCATGTTTACTCTATTAGCTGTTTCTTTGGTTTCTAAAATTTTAGAAACGGTTTGACCTTGATAATTTATATCAACATTAATATCATTAGGATTTAATACTAAAGTATCATTAGCTTTACTTTCATGAAGATAATACTTACCCACATGTAAATTATCAAAAGTTATCTGCCCTTGTTCATCAGTTATTCCCTTTGCAACTACATCACCCTTATTAAAATATGTAATTGTTTTAGCCTGGTTGGTAATATCATCACGAGCAATCAATTGATATTCATTACCTTTTAAATAACTATCACCTAATTTACCATCAGTTTTACTAGTATCAATTTTCTTGGTTAATTCTAACTTACCTAATGGTTCTTCATTACTAACACTTTGACTGGCTGTTTCATCTTTATTAATCGTAACTGTAAAAGTTGTACTATTCAATAAATAACCATCAGGAGCGCTAATTTCTTTTAACTCATATGTTCCAATTGGTAAGTTTTCAACTACTAATTTACCATTAGTAACCGTTATGTTTTCATCATAACCTTCAAAACTAATTGATTTTAAATTAAAGATAGCTCCATCAATCAAATCATTATTTGTATTAGTTTTACTAAGTTCTAAACGACCAGTATCGATCCAATCAACATGATATGTTAAATTGGCAACATCATAAGTATAACTGCCATGAGTCTGGGTATTACCACTGCCATAAATTGCTAGCGGTACAAAACGAGTACAATTACTACCGGCAATATTACCACTAGTATAATCTTCTGTTACACTTAATGGTGCTGTTAAATAAAAACTTTGACCACCACTAACACTGACAGTTCCAGTTTCAGAAGCATTAGTAGTCACATTATGAAGAGTAACCCCATCTTGTAAAGTAACATTGATCACTGCATTACTAGCCCCGTTGAAAGTAACTGTATTAGTCTTTTGTAATTTAGTAGCTGGATCAAAACTAGCAGTGAAAGAATCACTTAAAGTTGGACTAACTGGCATTGGTAAACTAGCTATATAATTATATAACCCTTTTAATCCGATTCCTAAAGTTTCTAATCCATCCAAATCAACACCCATCATATCACCACTATAAGCAATTGATAATAAAACATGAGTATAAAGATAATGGGTTTCTGGTGCTGTTAATCCATCACCTTCTAGTCCTGTACCACTACCATCAAGCTGTCCTTCTAAAGCAGCTGGTCCCCCATAACCATAGTAAAGCAGCTTACTAATCATTTCATTAGAGTTTACTAATTCTTCAGCTGTTTTATTACCAGAACTAGGACTATTTTTACTTGATTCCAGGCAGTAAGACCATTGCCCATTAAAAGTACACATCCAGGTACTCCACTGTTTAACGCCTAATTTCCTTGCCCACCATTCTGGATAATCAAGTTCTTTAACGCGGGTAAATGGTCCCGTATAACTAGCGGCATTTATAGTATTAATACTTGTTAAAAGGCAACTAAAAACCATTAGTAAAGAAATTATTATTTTAAACAATTTCTTATTTCTTTTTTTCAACCTTATCATTTTAACTTTCCTCCTTAAAATAAAAAAAGCATTTTATAATGCTTTTAAACAAGGATCACGACAAAACATCTTTATTCCCCTCTTTCTATAAACTGTTCTTTTAGAAAAACGAAATTCAATAACTAAAGTATTTGATAATTAAAAAAGTACCCGAACGGGTACTTTGAGAAAATAGAATATTCGCTTTCCTTGGCTTTATCTTATCATTTACCAATTTAGTTGTAAAGCAAGCACCAGGGAATAAAGATTTAATAAATTGTAATAAATTTTGTCTTTTATCTAAATTTTATCAATATTTTTAGCTTATTTATAATTTGATATTGATATTTTTGATACTGCAATTATATAAATTTGAGACAAATTCGATATTTTTATAGACATTCTTTTAAGATTTCGAAAATTTCATCGTGGCTTAATTGTTTACAGCATCCAGCTGTAATATTAGATGAATCTGCTACTTTTTTAAGCATATCTACATCAGTAATATTCATTTGTGTTAAAGTAGTTGGTAATCCAATTTCTTTAATAAAATCTGCTAATGCTTCAATTCCTTTTAAAGCTGTTTCTTTTTCAGTTAAATTAGTATCATCTACATGCCATACTTCTTTAGCAAAACGAGCAAATTTAGAAACTCCTGCTTCATAAATATGACGATATAATACTGGATGAATTACTGCTAATCCTTGACCATGATTACAATCAGTATAAGCTCCTAATTGGTGTTCAATTTGATGAGCTTGGAAATCAGTTACTTTTCCTAATTTTAAAATACCATTTTCAGCCATTGCTGAATCCCACATTAATTCACTACGAGCTTGAATATCTTGAGGCTCTTTAATTGCTGCTCTAATATTTCTAATAGTATTACGCATGATTGCTTCATTGATTTCATCAGAAACATTGTTTTCAAGCGGTTTTCCAAAATATGTTTCCATTGCATGGCTTAATGTATCAAAAGCTCCAGAAACAACTTGTTTCATTGGGACTGTTAATGTATAAGCTGGATCTAATACAGCAAACTTTGATAAAGCTCCTAACATTCCGGCTTTAATTTTTAATTCTTCGTTAGTAATAACAGCACCATTATTCATTTCTGATCCAGTTCCTGAAGCTGTTGTAACAGCTGCCATTGGAATAAATTCAGTTGGTAATTTTCCATCAACAAATTCCATTTGCCAAATATCTTGATCAACTTTAGCTTGGGCACTAACAATCTTACAACAGTCAATAACTGATCCACCACCAACAGCGATAATAAAATCAATTTGATTGTCTTTAACAATTTTAGCCCCTTCTAAGACTTTAGCATAAGTTGGATTAGACATAATACCATTAAATTCAAAAATATTTTTACCAGCTTCTTTAAGTAAAGTGACAACTTCATCATAAATTCCAGTTTTCTTAATAGATCCGCCACCATAAGCTAATAATACGTTATCTCCTACTGTTTTTAATTCAGTATTTAGAGCTTCTTTTAAAGCCCCTTGTCCAAAATAAACTTTAGGCATATTAGTCATTTTAAAGTTGTTCATAATATAATTACCTCTTTTCTTATTTAATAAAACCTAACTCTTCTAGCCAGTTTGTAACTGTTTGACTTTGGTCTTCTTCAATATCATTTCGACTTACAGCAAGACCATCTAATACTGTAACGTCTTTATCACTTAAATACTCACGCATATCATCTTCAGTACCACTCATACCACTACCACCGTGAGTTACAAATGGAACAATTGTTTTACCAGTCAAATCATAATTGTCGAAGAATGTTAAGATAACTTGCGGATAAGTATACCACCAGATTGGATAACCAATAAAGATAGTGTCATATTGATCCATATTATCAACTGTTGTTGAAATCTCTGGACGAGCATTGGCTTCTTTTTCAGATTCAGCAATATCAACAGTTTCTGAATATGAATCTGGATATGGTTCAACTGTTTCAATTTCTACTAATGTACCATTAGTTAAACTTTGAATTTCTTGAGCAATCGCTTCAGTATTGCCCGTTTTTGAAAAATAAGCAATTAAAATATTACTATCTTCTGTTGTTGTTGTTTGATCATTAGTAGCATCTTGACTTTCATTTGTATTTCCACTAGATTCATCGTTATTACTTTGGTTATTAGATGAACATCCAGTAACAAATACCAGCATTACTAATAAAGCTAATAAAAATTTTTTCATTAATCTCACTCCTTATGTTTTTTTAATATTTTTAATTGCAATATATGTTAAAAGTCCAAATAAACTGAAAATTCCTAAATACTCAAATATATATCTCACCAAATTTATACTGCTATCAACATTAACAAAATCAGTCAACATAAATAAATATGTAATCAATTGATTTTTAATAAACATAATTAAACCAAATAATGCTAATCCATAAGGAATAACCAAAAAGATAATTGTTTTTACTACTTTAGAACTATCTTCAAATTTCTTAGCTAGTGGTCTTGAAATACTTTGAATATGCAATCCAAAATGTACTGCCATTAATACAAAACCCCAATAAGATAAAGTTAAATGAACTCTTCTAGCTAATGAAACTGGCATAAAACTTAAAAATGGTAATAATCTTGACATTGATAACCCGCTCAATACTAGAAAAACAACATCGACTAATAAAAGAAAATTAACTACGATATAGACCTTTTTTAATAATGGATACTTTCCTTTAAAAACTGTTTTGTACCAGTTTCTATTTAAAACATGATGAATAATAAAGCATATCGCCATCAATATTCCTAATACTTCGTGAACTGTTTGACCAGTGTTGAAAAAGGCCATCAAAAATAATAACAGTATAAACATAACAACATCTAAAATACGTTTTACTTTCAACTAAAAACACCACCTTCTTTTCGATTTAGATTTTATCAACCGGTAGTTACAACCGGTCAATTGTTTTTTTGAAAACACATAATTTCACAAAATAATATTAACTATTGAATATATTGGTTAACCAGCGATCATATCATCATCAAGCTACCTTACTTTTTAACTGAGGATAATCGCTATTTTTTTCATTTGAATCTGATTAGATAATTCATCTAGATTTTGTGAATATTCCTGTTCAGTTTCAATTTCAAAAAAATCAGCCTCAATATTTTCATCAATAATATCGACAATTTCTTGAATATCTAACTCCCCTCTTTTATATCATCACTAGAACAGTCAAATGAATTGGGTCGATAATAAGCAACTAAAATACTTGTATCTTCATTTGCCATTTGATCTTGATTATTTTGACAACTACTTAAACCAATAACTAAAAACATCATCAAGATAATAGTGAAAACTTTTTTCAATATTAATCCTCCTTTTTTATTTAGTTTTATCGATTTGCTGTTGCCAAAATGCTATTGCATCATTTATCCATCCTTCTGCCAAAGTCCCAACTCCTAAACCAAAACCATGACCTAAATTAGGATATACATGAAATTCTGTAGGAATGCCACAATGCTTTAAACGATTTATTCTTCGCTCCATAGTTTTCCAATAAGCAATACCATCATTTTTACCAACACAAACATAAGTAGGTGGATCATTTGGGGTGTAGTCATTATGCCCGGTATATTGCATTACTACAGTACCAGCACGTGGATATAGATTTTGACCAAAGGAACCAGGACCATATGAACCTAAATAAGCAGCCATTCTCGCACCAGCTGAACCACCCCAAAGTGAATAACAATTAGTATCGACTTCTAATTCTTTAGCATGTTCAAAGATAAACGCTATCGCCCTAGCTAGATCAACACATGCCGTTTGTCCGCTATATGTGCGATATTGTAAAGCAAAGGCGTTATATCCTTGTCTAGATAGTTTTAAAGCATGAGGAAAGCTTTCATGAATTGAGCCAACATAAACAAAACCGCCGCCAGCGCTAATCAAAGCAAATGGAGCATTCTTTTTACCTTTAAAGAAGAATAATCCCGTATCTTCTTTACTTGGATCACTTGCTTTTTCTTCAGGTGAATAGATATCATAGAATATTGTTTGCCCATTGTTTACTTGATTTTCAAAGTATTCTAATACTTCAATTGTTGTATTGGTATTAATATAGCTATGATAAGGTAATAATGAATTTATATTACTTATTTTCATTGTTGGTGTTGGCTGATTAAAACCACTAGGAAAAATAAATCTGCCAAAGTTTTTAAATTTTGGGTTATTAATAACACTATTTACTAATGTATTTGAATTCATTTTGACCTCCTTATATCAATTAATAATATATTTTTCTTTTTCTAACTATATTTTATTAAAGTTATTTTTTAAAGTACAATACCAATATCGCATTTCAGTATACCTGGCAAGCATAATAAAAAAACTGCCGTTTTACCGACAGTTTTAGTTATTTTTATTTTTTCTTTTTTCTGATAAAAATCGATTTTAAGCCCCGACCAACAACCTGGAAAAAGCTTAGTGATCTAACCATATTTTGAGAAGGAATATATTTATTGACCGCTCTTAATAGCGCTTTATTATCCCTTGTAGAAAATGTGAAATTTCCATTTTGTTTAGTCTTGATGGCAAAGCGAGGAATCCATTTTCCTTTAAACATTACTGAAGCCATTACACAACTAACCTCTTCCCAAGGAATCTGAATATAATCGCGAATATTTTTTTCATTATAAAATTCAAAAGCTTTATCGCCAACCATTACTTTCCCATAAGTCGCTAAACCTAAATAAGAAGTGGCTTTAATTGTTAAATCTACTTTAGTGTTTAAAGATTGTACCATGTTATTCCTCCTAAATATTTTTTATCGATATTTTTATCTTACATGATTCTACAAAGACGTGCAATAATACCAACTGCGAATAATGCAACGATAATTACAATTGGTGAAACTTTCTTTCTTAATAACCAGCAGCATAATAATGTTAATAATAAAGCTGCTAAACCTGGAATTAATTGATCTAAGTTTTGTTGTAATGTAGTTACTTTTTCAACATTTAGACCATCTGCTCCTAAAGTACTATATTGTTCTAAAGCATATTTAATTCCATCAGCTCCAGATTTAACTTTATCCCAATCAATATATGCACCTTCAGATTGAGTTACTGTAGATACGATTGGTGTAAATGAAATAGTTACCCAACGTTGAACTAGAGCACCAATGATAAACATCCCTAAAATTGAAGCTCCTTGAGTAATTTTACCAAGTAAACCACCTGATAAATCTTGAGCAATTGATGTACCAACTTTATACCCAAATTCTTGTGTATACCAGATAAATGCCATTCTGATAATATTCCATGCAAAGAAGAATAATAAAGGTCCAATAATGTTTCCACTTAATGCTAAAGAAGCACCTAAAGCCCCAAGAATAGGTCTTAAAGTAAACCAGAATACTGGATCCCCAACCCCAGCAAGAGGTCCCATCATTCCAACTTTAACCCCTTGGATAGCTTGATCATTAATTTTGGCACCATTAGCTCTTTCTTCTTCTAATGCTAATGTAACCCCCATAACTGGAGCAGATACATATGGGTGAGTATTATAGAATTCCATATGTCTTTTTAAAGCTGCAATTTGATCATCTTTATTAGAATATAATTTTTTGATAGCTGGAATAATTGAATAACACCAACCACCATTTTGCATACGTTCATAGTTCCAAGAACCTTGAAGGAACTGATGACGCCAAGCGACTGATAAACGATCTTTTTTTGATAATTTAATTTTTTCTGCCATTGTTTTTTTCCTCCTTCAAGATTTTAATAATCATTTAATATATCACCTAATGGATCGCCAGAACTAGTTCCACCGCTTCCAGAACCACCATTTTCTTTTAATCCTAAATAGATTAATGCTAATGCAACACCGATAGCACCTAATGCAATTAATGTTAATTCACCAATAGCTGCTAATACGAAACCTAAAGCAAAGAATGGCCAAGTTTCTTTAGTTGACATCATATTGATAACCATTGCATAACCAACTGCGGCAACCATTCCACCACCAACAGTCATTCCGCCAGATAACCAGGCAGGCATTTGATTTAAAGCATCAGTTACTACTGAAGCTGGTACGATACAAAGTGCAGCAGCAGGAATAGCAATACGAACCCCTTGTAATAAAATTGCTAAAACATGCCACATTTCCATTGTTCTAAAATTTCCTTTTTCAGCAGCACTATCCATAAAATGCACCATTGGAATTGCAATAGTACGACAAATCATTGTTAAGAATAAACCAGCTACTGAAAGTGGGATAGCAACAGCAATTGATGTAGAGATTGCTGTTTGAACATCAGTAGTTCCACCTTGTAATCCTAACACCATGATAATAGCAGAAGCAACAGATGCTAAAGCTGCATCGGGAGCAACTGCTGCTCCAACGTTTGCCCATCCTAAGGCAATCATTTGTAATGAACCACCTAAAATAATTCCTTCAGTTAGATGTCCACTTACTAAACCAATTAATGTACATGCCACTAGCGGTTGATGAAATTGGAATTCATCTAAGATTCCTTCCATACCAGCTAATAAGGCAACTATAACGATTAAAATTATTGTAATTAAAGACATTATAATTCCTCCTGTTTAATTATTTTGATGCGTTAGCTAATTCAGCTTTAGCTTTTTTCAATAAAGTATCCATGTTTTCATTAGAATCACTAGGTACTTTACGTACATCAAATTTAATTCCTTTTTCTTTTAATTTTTCAATTGTTTTAACATCATCTTCACCCATAGCAATTGCTTTATTAACAACAACTTTTCCAAGTGAATGAGCCATAGATCCAATGTTTAATTCTTTAATATCGACCCCACCTTCAATGGCTTTTAAAGCATCTTGAGGTGTTTCGAATAATAACATTGCTTTAGTGTTACCAAAACGTGGATCTTTAGCAACTTCAATCATTTTGTGAATTGGAACAACGTTAGCTCTTACTCCTGGTGGCGCAGCTTGTTCAATCATTTGTTTACGCAAATTATCATGGGCCACAGAATCAGAAACAACGATGATACGATTTGGTTGTGTAGTTTTTGTCCATGTAGTAGCAACTTGTCCATGTAATAATCTTGTATCAACACGTGCTAATACATATTTTATTTTACCATCACCAATAACTGTTCCTTCTGGGATTGCTCCTTGAGGTGTAGCAACAGGTGCTGCTTTTGCTGATGGTTTTTCTGGTTCTAAAGTTTCTGGTTTAACTTTAACCCCTTCACGAGCAACTTCTGTAATGTGTGTTGCAATTTCATGAGCTGTTTCCATTGACATTCTTGAAGCATAAGCTTCAATTAACATTGGTAAATTAAGTCCGGTAACAATAGCCCATGTGTCTTCATGACCAGCAATTAAACCATTAGCTTGGTTAAATGGTGTTCCACCCCATAAATCAACTAAGAACAATACTTGTTCTTGATTTTCGAAGGTAGCAATTGCTGCTTCCATTTTTGCTTTTAAATCATCAGGTCCTTCGCTTGGTTGCAATGTTACAGCTTTAACATCTTTTTGCTCACCAAAAATCATTGACCCAGATTGCAAAATACCGTTTGCAAATTCTCCATGACTAGCAAGGATAATTCCTACCATAATATAAATTCCTCCCTTTCTTTTAAATACTCAACAACGCAAAAAAAGCAGACATAACTATTAAAAGATATAATAATCCCATGGATATTAAATCTTAAAAATAGTTAATGCCTGCCTCACCAGTTACACACTATTAAGTATTCTTTTATGCAACAATCATAGCATTAAAGGGCTAAATTTGTCAAGCAACGTTTTAAAATTAAACGATACTAGATAAAATTCGCTCTAGATGTAGTGCTAAATAACCAACTTCAGTTTCTGGTAATTCTTTATTTAAAGCTTTAGATAATGCATTACACATATTAACCGCTTGTAAATAAGCAAATGGAAATTTTTCTTTAGTAAACTCACTGATATCCATCTGTAACTTTTCATTAGTATTTAATCTTAAAATCAAAAACTTGATATGATTCATTAACCGAGCATAAGATATTGAATTAACATCAATAACGATATTTAAATCTTTTTGTAATTTATCAATACTTTCATGAATAACTCGCGTTGCTTCCATTGATTCAACAACTTGATTTGATGAGATTGCTGAATGGATATGTAACGTAATGAATCCAACTTCATCATCATTGATTTTAACTGCTACAAATTTATCGATTACTTCTTTTCCTTGTAAAGCTACTTCATATTCATCAGGAAATAATAATTTAATGTCATCTAAAAATGGATTTGAAGGCATGATATTTTCAGCCATTCTTTTAATTGCAAAATAAATATGATCAGCTAATGGTAAAAGTATATCGTTATCAACACGACCAAATTTTTCAACTGCTAATTTAATGATTTCAAAAGCAATTTCAAGATAAACTGGATCAATGTAATTAATAATATTATTAGATTTCATTTTTGAATTATAGTTTTTCTGCATCAAAAATTTTTTGGCATTTTTAGGTATTTCGATTTCTTGATTAACTTTTTTACCAAAACCAATCCCTTTATACATAATAATTACTTCATCATTTTCAAAAGCAGCTAAAACGGTATTATTATTTAATACTTTTATTATTTTATACATACTCTATCCCTTTTCAATTACATAACCTTAATATTGTTGTACCACTATCTTTTTTGCCATATTCTTTTTCAATTTGACAATTATCATCTATCTTTGTAACTACTAATAATATATTTTCACTAACTGCATTTTCCTTGATATACTCTAAATCCGCGTTCCATAATAAATCACCTTTTTTTACTCTTTGATTTGCATTTACCAATAATTCAAAACCATTTCCTTGTAAATTAACGGTATTAATTCCAAAATGAATCAATAACTCATAGCCATTATCAAGCTGAATACCAAGAGCGTGTTTAGTTGGATAAACCATCGTAATAATTCCATTGCATGGTGCTACAACTAAACCATGATAAGGTTTAATCATTACACCATCACCTAATAACTTATGGGCAAAAAGATCATCACATGAATCCTCAATTGGTAATACTTCTCCATCAACAACATTACCTATTTCAATTACTGAAGTTTCTTTATTTTCTTTAACTGGTAATTCATCATATTCAGGGGGAATATTTTGTAAATATTCCTCTAATCTTACTTTAACTGAAGATGCTTTAGGACCATAAATAATTTGGATATTATTTCCTTGTAACACTATTGCTGCTGCCCCAGCTTGTTTCAATAAACTCTCACTTACTAAATCAGTATTTACAATCGCCGCTCGTAATCGGGTAATACAACAATCTAAATCACTAAAATTATCTCGGCCCCCTAATCCACGAACAATCATTTGGATTTGTTTATCTACTTCTATTTCATCAAATATTTTTTTATCACCAATTTTAGGCTTTTTAAAAACAACTAAACGGTCATCATCTTCTCTACCAATTGTTTTCAAATTCAATTTTTTAATCAAAAATCTAAAACTAAAATAATATAATCCAAAATATACAATTCCTATTGGAATCATTAAAAGCCAGCTTGTTTTACTATTCCCTTGTAAAACCCCAAATACAATAAGATCAATCAAACTGCCAGAAAATGTTAAACCAACTGCGATATTACAAATATGAGCAATCATATAAGCACTTCCAGCTAAAATAACTTCGATTCCAAATAACAATGGCGCTGAAAACAAAAAAGTAAACTCTAATGGTTCCGTAATTCCTGTTAACATACTTGTAAGCGAAGCTGTTAATAATAAACTACCAATTGCTTTTCTTTTTTCCGGTTTAGCACATTGATACATCGCTAAAGCTGCTCCTGGTAAACCAAAAATCATAAAAATAAATTTACCAGTAAAATATTTAGTTGCTTCACTGCTGAAATGAACTACACTAGGATCAGCTAGCTGAGCAAAGAAAATATTTTGAGCCCCATAAACCATTGTGCCATTAACTAACATTGAACCACCAATTGCAGTTTGCCAAAATGGTAAATAAAAGACATGATGTAAACCAAAAGGCACTAGTAATCTTTCAATCATTCCATAGACAAAGGTACCAAAATAACCAGTAGATGAAATTAGGTGTCCTAATTCAAAAATCAAATTTTGAACAAATGGCCAAAAATAAAACATCACAATTCCAACGAAAACATAAACAATTGCCGAAATGATTGGAATAAAACGTTCTCCTTCAAAAAACGATAAAACACTAGGCAGTTCAATTTGATAAAAACGATTATGCAAAAAGCCAACCCCTAAACCAACAATTATGCCACCAAAAACCCCCATTTCTAAAGAATTAATTCCACAAACCGAAGTAATCGTCCCTTGTAAAACATGACCAGCAATCTGATCATTTATAAGCATTCCATCTAACGTTAACATACTATTGATAGTTGTGTGCATAACAAAAAATGCTATAATCGACGATAAAACTGCTACTTCTTTAGCTTTTTTAGCCATTCCTAAAGCAACTGACGCTGCAAAAATTAATGGTAGATTATTAAACAGCACTGTTCCAACTTTTGTTAAAATCGTTAAAAAGCTATTAACAAATGTTCCTTGTCCTAAAAATGCGTCTAAATGAAGGGTTTGAATAGTAGTTTCATTAGTTAAAGATCTACCTATCCCTAAAAAGAATCCTGCAATTGGTAACAAGGCAATTGGTAACATAAAGCTACGTCCAATCCTTTGCAATACTCCTAAAATTTTTGATTTCATACTTCCCTCTTTCATTTTACAACCATTAAACTGTACCGTCCCTCTTTTGGAACAGTCTTTTCAATCATTTAAAAGGTTTATATAAAAAAAGCCATAAAACTATCTACATAATAGACATTAGTTGGTTTTATAACTATATAAGCATATGGACTTTTTTTATCTATTAAAATACTAACTTATCTCTATAAATTATTCTTATCATTATTAAAAATTTGTCAAGTTCTTTTTTGTTTTTTACAAATAAAACTAGCTAATATTATTCTTTTACCGCTAATTTTTTTAAGATACCATTATTTTTTAACCGTGGCTGGATATTTATATACAAAATCGATGAAATAACAATTGCAAGAATTGCATTTACAGCTGTTGTTATTGCATTCCAAGAAGCCAAAGCAGCAGCGGCATCATGTGGTGAACCTAAAACAAAAGCAGTATAAAAGTATGAGAAAACTGGTTCTCCTACTATATTAAATAACATTCCCGCACTAGTTGATAAAACAACTGCCTTCAATAATTTTTTCCCTTCTAATTTTTGAACGTGAAAAATCTTGTGTGCAACAAAACCAGTTACTAGACCAATCCCTAATTTTAAAATCATTGTTTTAGGAGCTACGATTGCATATGTTGGATCTAGTAAATCGGCAATTCCCATTCCTATTGCTCCTGCCAAGCCACCTTCTAAACCACCTAATAAAAGTGCTGCTAAAACACAAAAAGTATTTCCTAAATGAAATGAAGTAAAACCACCTGGTGTTGGTATTTTAATTTGAAAAAACATGAAAGATATATAACATAATCCTGCCATTAACCCAATCATTACGATTTTTAATATTTTATTAGTATGCATAATTCCATCTCCTTTAACCAACAACAGTATAAACCAATCTACACTAGAAGAAAATAGCTATTATTATAAATCTTTTTTTGATTATTATCTATAAAAAAGAAGATTTCTTATACTGTTGATACAAGAAATCCCTATTTTAAACATTTCAGCATTACTCTTCTTGCTTTTCTCCTTCTGGTGCATATGGTCCATATTGAAGTCTTGCAGCTAATCTCTTTTCTAAATAATATTCCACTTCTGAAATATCATCTATTTGATATTTTTCAAGAAATTTATTATAACTTTCTTGAAATTCGCCTAAAAGATATGTATCCTTATCAAATGGTTTATAGATATAATCAGACATAGTATGATATCCTTTTTCTATTTCTTTAGAATCACGATAATAAACTTTATCCTCATTAGCATTATATACATACCATGAATAATCTACTTCTGCATCAACTAAATAAAAATTATCGCTTTCGACATCATAAAAATAGAAAAAAGCATTTGAATCAGACATATCAATTGAGTTTCCAACTGAAATCATGTCAATTTCATTTTTATTATGATCATATTCAATTTTTGTATATAACTCTTTAGCATTGTAATCTTTTTGCATTTGGATTAGTTTCTTGTATTCTTTCTCACTTATTTTCCCTTCATCTTCGTAAGTAGAATTACTGTTTGTCGTATTTTCATTTGTATCTGAACTTGATCCAGTATCCCCTTTTGAATTATTTGCGGTATTATTACAACCTGTAATACTCATTAATGTAAAAATAGTAAATATAATGATCAATATCCTTTTCATAGTATCTATCTCCCTTCATTTCACATAATCACTAAAATATTTTACACAATATGGTATTATAGTTCAATATTGTATGAACAATAATGCAAAATAAAGCCATCGAGTTCTGAATATTAATTATTATTTTAATACTATATTTTTTATTTAAATAATTGCATCTTATTTTTAATTCAAATACTAATATTAGAAAATCGGCAAAAAAGATACAGAAAATAAATTCTGTATCTAGAAGATAAAATAATGATATTTTAATAACTAAGTACCTATTATTTAGCGAATAAAATTAGTATGAACTGATTCTTCTTTTTCAGGTAAACCATATTTTTCTTTACCTAAATGAATACTCTTGATTAAAAATGCCATATTTCTTCCTAATGTTCTCATTGTTTGTAACCCTTCAAGATCTTGTTTAACCTCTTCGGCATTATTTCCATGTACCATATTCCAATATTGACTAGAAACTACTGGCATTTGTGAAATTGTAAAGTATTTGTTGATTTCATCAAATGTTGCCGTATTTCCTGCCCGACGAGCTGAAACAACTGCAGCTCCAACTTTCATTGTTTTGTCTTCAGTCATACTATAGAATAAACGATCAACAAAAGAAATCAATGTTCCATTTGCAGATGCAAAATATACTGGTGAACCAATTACGATTCCATCACATTCTTTAAATTTAGGAGCAACTTCATTTACGATATCATTAAAAATACATTTTCCTAAAGTTTTACATTTACGACAACCAATACATCCACGAATATCTTTATGACCGACATGGATAATTTCGGTTTCAATTCCTTCGTCTTCTAAAGTTTGAGCTACTTCGCTTAAGGCTGTATATGTACAGCCTCTAGCGTTAGGACTTCCATTAATTAAAATAACTTTCATTTTATCAAACACTTCTCCTATCTTATCTGTTCAATCCAGCAATCATTTCTACTGTTGAAGCATCATAATGATCAAAGAATGAACTTTCTTTTTTATCCATTTTAGCAATTACTGCCATATCTTCATCACTTAATTCAAAGTCAAAGATATTAATATTTTCTTGCATTCTTTCTTTTTTAACTGATTTTGCTAGTAGTACAATTCCTCTTTGTACTAACCATCTTAAAATTACTTGCGCAATAGATTTACCATATTTATCACCAATTGCTTTTAATTCTGGATTTGTAAACATGTTGTTTCTTCCTTCAGCAAACGGTGCCCATGCTTCCATTTGAACTTCATATTTTTTATTATATGTTTGAGCTGTTGTTTGTTGATGGAATACATTTACTTCTACTTGGTTTACAGCTGGTTTAACATCACTGAAGATAGCTAAATCAACTAAACGATCGGGATAGAAGTTTGATACACCGATTGCTTTGATTTTTCCTTCTTTATATAAATCTTCTAATGCTTTATATGCTCCATAGTAATCATTGAATGGTTGATGCAATAATACTAAATCAATATAATCTAATTG